>DATNNX010000104.1:0-5197 GCA_035601615.1 Xanthobacteraceae bacterium | reverse complement strand
ATCGCGGCGCGGCGGGTTGCCGAGCACAGCGATAAGCGTGCAGCGACCCGCGCCTGCTGTTGAACTCAAGTCGAACCGCAGCGAGAGGTCCAACCATGATCGAGAAGAAATTCATCATCGAACCGCACTTCCGTTTGCAGGAGTGGGTGGCGGAGGAGAAGGGATACTTCAAGGACGAAGGGCTCGATTACGTCTTTCAGGAACTCATCCAATCGACCGACGGCGCGCATCACTACAAGGGCGACAAGGTCGGTGCCATGCAGTCATTCGAGCGCGGCCGGACCTCGGACGTGAGTTGCGCCTGTCACTGGACCGTCGGCGTCGCTGCCTCCAAGGGAAAGGGTCGCCTTTATGCCGGCGTGTACTCGGTGGCCCCCGCGGGTGTCTTCGTTGCCCCGGACTCGCCGGTGCGGACGCCGGAGGATCTCGCCGGTGTTCCGATCGCCGTCGGTTATCAGTCGGGCAGCCACTACTCGACGATCCAGGCGCTCGAGCAATATATGCCGGCCGACAAGATCAACCTGACTTTCGCCGACGGCATGCTGTTTCACCGGCTCGATCGGTTGATCGAGGGCAAGGCGCAAGCGTCAGCCCTGTTCAGCGGCCCCTACTATTTCGCCGAGCAACTCGGATTCCGCAAGGTCATCGATACGACCTTCATGATTGCTACCATGGTGACGGGCGAACCCGACCCTGAAGACCTGCGCAAGCTCTTCCGCGCGCTCAGGCGCGCGCAGCGCGACATCGATCTGCGGCCCGATCTCTACACTCACTACTACAGGAACGAATTCCCAGCACGGTACCATGCCATGATGGACACGCGCCGCTGGGGCCCGGGCGAACGCCTCGTGTTCGAGACCTACACCAAAGAAGTCTACGAAGAGACCTTCAGGTGGATCGCGGACCACGGCATCTTCGCCGATAGCGGCATGGGTTCCGGCAGGTACGAGGATGCGGTCATCGCCGCGACGCCATAACGGCCGTCCGAGAACTGGCACGCCCGCGGGCGTGCCGATACAGCGGGTTGCTGAACGCGAGCGCGAAGCGCTTCGAGGCTGTGGCAGGTAAGCGCCGGCAAAAGTTCAAGGCCGGACGCCCAGCGCGGCGGATTCCACCTCGCGTGGACGGCCGAGGGGTGTCGCTTTCGCCTTTTCTGCGAGCTTAAGCCAACGCAGCCCCAAACTGCGGCGCTCGGCCGCGAGCTCGGGCGAGCTCGCCAATTTGGCCCGCCGCGCGCACTCGACGGCCTGGGCTTTGCAGTACTTTACATACGACGACATCACGCGCTCTCACACATGGCCCGTGCGCCGCTTGCCGTTTCGGGGAGCAATTCCCCGCAGCGCCCGTGACCATCGCGAGTATTCCTGCCGTGATGTGACGGAACAAGGGGCCGATCGGCCAGGGTTCGAATTTTGTGACGAACTGTTGCGTTGGCGTCACACATCTAGGAACGAGCCTCGCCTAAGGTTCCGACAGCCGCCGGGGGCTCGAAGAATGGGTTGCGCGAAAGTCAGACCCAATTTTTGTCCCCAGCCCGGGTGGTGGGTTTCGCCGCGCTCAACCCACCGGCGGGATAGGTCCAGTAAGCGCAGCACGAGAATCCGCGAGATGGAATCATCCGACGATGCGGCCTATGCGAGGGCAGCGCTCAGCGCCACCGTCGTGCTGTTCCGCACGCTCATCAAAAAGGGATTACTCACCCGCGACGAAGTCGTCAGAGTCGTCCTCGACGAAGCAGTATCGAGAGCCATCCAAGCAGAAGCACAGGACGCACGCGAAGCGGGAAGCGACGCGAACCGCAAATGCGCGGAGATCCTCAAACTCATCGCGGAGAAGCTTTGATGCATTCAGGCGGCGAGCCCGCCTAGCGGCTCGCCCCCGCGGTCAGAGACCGCTTGCCTCCTCCGCCAAACGCAGTCCAATCAGCCGCTCGAGCATCGCCGCGTCCTTCAACAAGTCTTGGGAGCGCGCGCGATGCACAATGCTGCCGCGCTCCAGCACGACCGCTTCGGCGCTCAACGAAAGCGCGACTTCGGCGTGCTGCTCGACCAGCAGGAAGGCGGTGCCTTCGTCGGCAGTCATGCGCCGGATCGCAGCCGTCAGCTCTTCGACGATGATCGGAGCAAGCCCCTCGAGCGGCTCGTCCAGCAATAGCAGCATCGGGTTGGTCATCAGCGCGCGCGCGATCGCCAGCATCTGCTGCTCGCCCCCGGACAGGTGATTGCCTCTACTGGCGCGCCGCTCGCACAAGCGGGGGAACAGACGATAGATCGCGCCGAGGTCCCACCGCCCGGGTCGCGACGCGACGATCAGATTTTCCTCGACGCTAAGCGAAGGGAAAATATCGCGCTCCTGCGCCACCCAGCCAAGCCCGTTGCGCGCGCGCCAATGCGCTCCAGCATGCGTGATCTCGCGCCCGCGCCAAATGACCGCGCCGCGGCTGACACGGGTGAAGCCCATGATGGTGAGAAGCAGCGTCGATTTGCCGACGCCATTGCGTCCCAGGATGGCGAGGCTCCCCCCATCGGGCACAGCAATCGTGATGCCGTCGAGCACGACCGCGTCGCCGTATCCGGCGCGTACATCCTCGAGCGCGAGCAGCGCCTCAGCCATGGCGCGTCCCGCCCAGATAGACGTCGCGCACGCGCATGTCGGCGGCGATTTCCCGCGGCGTGCCCTCTACCAAGATCCGCCCGCCCACCATCACGATGATGCGATGCGCAAAACGAAATACGACATTCATGTCGTGCTCGATGAACAGCACCGCGATGTCGCGGGAGAGATCGGAGATGACCGAAAACAGCTCGGCGCTCTCGCCCCGTGGCACGCCCGCCGCGGGCTCATCCAGCAGCAGCACCTTCGGCTTGGTGGCGAGTGCGAGCGCTATCTCCAACAGCCGTTGCTGGCCATAGGCGAGCTCGCGGGTCGGCCGATAGCAGCTCGTAGCGAGCCGCAGCGAAACGAGGATCGCATGCGCCTCCTCGATCGCATCGCCATAGGCCGGCAGCTTCCGCCACCAACTTCGGGCGTAGCCTTGCCGCTCGCAGACCGCAAGCGTCACCGCCTCGAGCGCGCTGAGGTGGGGAAACAACGTATTGATCTGAAAGGTGCGCACGAGGCCGTATTTGACGCGCTCCTCGGGCTTGAGCGCCGTGATGTCGTTTTCGCCAAGGAAAATATGTCCCCTGTCCGGCCTGAGCATGCCGGTCATGAGATTGATCAGCGTCGTTTTGCCGGCGCCGTTCGGTCCGATCAGCGCATAACGCTCGCCTTGCGGCAGTTTGAGCTCGATGTCCTTGGCGACGACGAGCGAGCCGAAGCTCTTATCCAGGCCGCGCGTGGCCAAGGCCGAGGCGTTCACGCGCGACTCCGCACAAGGCGCGTAAGCCGCGTCAATCCTCCGAGAATGCCGTTCGGCAGGAACAGGACCACGGCAATGAGCAGCGTTCCAATCCAAAAGTACCAGTATTGTGGATTGATGCCGGAGAACTGATCGCGCGCCACCATGTAGACGATAGCGCCGACGAGGCCGCCATAGAGCCGGCCGGCGCCGCCGAGGATCAGGATCACGAGCACGTCTGCCGAGCGTGCAAAGCTCAGCGTTTCGAGCGAAACGGTTTCCGTCGTTTGCGCCAGCAAACCGCCGGCAATGCCGGCCATGACGGCGGCGATGGTGTAGACCTTACGAATGTGCGCCGGATTAGGCGCGCCGATTGCGCGCATGCGAATTGCGTTCTCGCGAATGCCCCGCAAAGCGAGGCCGAACGGCGAATTGATCAGTCGCCGCGCGAGCAGGAACGCGAGGAACAAAACCGCCAGCGAATAGGTGTAAGCGGTCGTGCCGTAGAGATCGAATTGGAAGGCGCCGAAAAGCTTCCACATGCGCACACCTTGCAGACCGTCGGCGCCGCCGGTCAACCAGCTTGCGCTGTTGGCCGCCTCCGCGAGCAACAAGCCCAGCCCAAGCGTGATCATGATCAAAGCGAGATGGCGAAATCGAGCAATGATGAAGCTCGTGGCGTATCCGAGCAGGCCTGCCGCCGCGGCGGCGGCGGCCAACCCGGTCAGTGGCTCGCCCCAACCCCACTTCGCAATCAGACCCGCCGTGTAAGAGCCAAAACCGAAATAGGCGGCGTGGCCCAGCGACACGATGCCGGCATAGCCGAGGATAAGATCGAGCGACAATGCGAACAGCGCCGTAATCGCGATCTGACTCGCCAGCACGAGGTAGTTGGCAGCCAGCACGAACGGCAGCAGTGTTGCGAGCCAGAAGGCAATTTCAACCGGCTGCCAGCGAATCTGCGCCTCGAGATGGCGTTGCGGCTCGCTCAGCGTGGAAGACGTCATCAGCGTCTCCCGAATAGCCCGAGTGGCCGCCACATCAGCAGCGCCACCATCACGAAATAGATCAGAAAGGCGCCAAGCTCGGGAAAATAATATTTGCCCGCCATGTCGCTGATTCCAAGAAGGCTCGCCGCCACGAACGAACCGACGATCGAGCCGAGCCCGCCGACAGCCACGACAATGAGGACGTAAATGAGATACGTGAACGCAAACGCGTGATCGAGCCCGACGATCTCGATGGCGAGCGCGCCGCCGAGACCCGCAAGCCCGCTGCCGAGCGCAAAGGTAACGGCGAACACGCGATCGACATCGATGCCGAGACCGCGGGCCATGCGCTGGTTGTCGACCGCAGCCCTCACCTGCGCTCCGAAGCGCGTGAATTCGAGCCCAGCGACCAGCACGGCCGTGATCGCTATGGAAACGCCGATCAGGAACAGCCGGTAGACGCCGAGACTCTGGCCCATGATCGAGACCGAGCCGCGCAGGTACGACGGCAGGTTCACGAGCTGCTGGATGGTGCCGTAGGTATAAGCGGCAACCGCGACCGAAACAAACACGATGCCGATCGTCAGCAGGCACTGGCCGAGGTCGCTCGCGCCATAGAGCCGCCGGTAGAGCACGCGCTCGAAGCCGATGCTCACCAGCGCCGCAGAGAGAAACGCCAACGGCAGGCTCGCCAAAAACGGCCAGCCGAGGTCATTCGTCAAAGTTACGGTGACGAAGCCGCCGAGCATGGCGAAGCTGCAGTGCGCCAGGTTGACGAAATTCATCATCCCCAGCGTCACCGATAGCCCCACCGACAGGATGAACATCAACTTCCCGTAAGCGAAACCGTCGAACAGAACGCCGAAGG
>DATNNX010000103.1:0-2058 GCA_035601615.1 Xanthobacteraceae bacterium | reverse complement strand
GCCGAGGTCGAACGCGTGCTGCTGGAGCACCCCGAGGTGGTTGAATGCGGCGTCATCGGCCGGCCCGATCCGAAATGGGACGAGGTACCGGTCGCTTTTGTTATCAGGCGGGCGGGCAGTTCGGTCGAGGCACAGGATTTGGAGGCACATGTGCTGAAGCAGCTTGCCCGCTTCAAGGTACCGCGCGATATCGTTTTTGTCGACGACCTGCCGCGAACAGCATTGGGCAAGGTCCAGCATTTCATGCTGAGACAGCTTGACGAGCACCCGCGCGCGCAAGGAGAGGCCAGTTGAAGATCGCGGTGCTTGGCGGCGGCAACGGTTCCTTCGCAGCCGCGGGCGATTTTGCGCTGCAAGGCCATGACGTCCGCTTGTGGCGGCGCGATGCGGCTGAGGTAGCGGCGCATCGGGCCGTGGGCTCGGGCATTATGCTCAAGGACGCCAACGGCCGTCACGACGTGCAATTGGCGCAGGTGACCCCAGACATCGCCGAAGCCGTCCGGGATGCCGAACTGATTTTGTGCCCTACCCCGGCCTTTGCGCAGCAGGATATCGCAACGCTGCTCGCGCCGCATCTAACCGATGGGCAGGTGGTGTTCCTGCCGCCGGCAACCTTCGGCTCGATGATCTTCGCGAGAGCCGTCCGCGACGCCGGCAACCGCGCTGCAGTGAGCTTTGCAGAGACCGGCACGCTGCCGTGGCTGGCACGCAAGCACGGCCCGTTCGAAGTCGCCGTCACCATCCGCGCCAAACGGCTGCCGGTCGGCGTATTTCCGTTGAAGGCTTCCGATCATGCGCTCGATGTGATCGGGCGGGCATTTCCCGGCGTGATAGAGCCCTGCGGCGACGCGCTGTCGGCGGCGCTGATGAATGCCGGCCCGATCATCCATCCGCCGCTGATCGTGATGAATGCCGGCGCCATCGAGCATTTCGAGCGTTGGGACATTCACAAGGAGGGCACGCAAACTTCGATCCGACGGGTCACCGACGCGCTCGATGCCGAACGCATCGCGGTACGCGAAGGCTTTGGCTATGGCACCCCGCACTTTCCCCTGGCGCATCATTACGCGGCCGAGGGCGAGCAATGGATGTATGGCCGTGGCTCGCACGACCGCCTGACCGATTCCGGCGACTGGCGCGAGCGGATTGTGCTCGCAGAGCATCGCTATATGCGGGAAGATTTGCGCCTCGGTCTGTCGTTTTTGGTCTCGGCTGCTCAGCAGGCCGGCGTTGCAACGCCGCTGGCGAAAGCGTTTCTGACTATCGGAGGGACGATCTGCGGCGAGGATTTCATGAATCAGGGACGCACTCTCGCAAGTCTCGGTCTTGGCGATCTCGACCGTGAGCGACTGCAGACTTTGTTGCGCGAGGGCTTTCGCCAATGACTACTCCCATAATTGCCTGTCTTGGCGCCGGCCGCATGGGTCGGGGGATTGCGGTGGCATTCGCCTATGCCGGCCACACCGTCATCCTGATCGATGTAAAGGCGCGTTCGACGGACCAGTTCGCGACGCTCGAGGCCGAGGCGCTCGGCGAAATCAAGAAGACGATAGAAAGCCTGGCGCGGTTTGGATTGCTGGCGGAAAAGGACGCCGACGCAGTGGTCGCCCGCGTCTCGGTGATGCCCACGCAAAATATGACCGCCGCGCTCGCCGGCGCCGACATCGTGTTCGAAGGCGTGCCGGAGGTGGTCGACCTCAAGCGCGAGGTGCTGGCGGCCGCCTCGAAATGTGTCGGGCCTGAAATCATCATCGCGTCGACGACGTCAACGATCCTGGTCGACGACCTCTCCGGCGCGGTCGATCACCGTGAGCGCTTTCTCAACGTGCACTGGCTTAATCCTGCCTATCTGATCCCGCTGGTCGAGATTTCGCCAGGGGCTGCCACGGATCCGACCGTCATCGCGCGGGTCAAGACCTTGCTCGAGAGCATCGGCAAGGTGCCGGTGGTGTGTGCGGCCACGCCGGGCTTCATCGTACCGCGCATCCAGGCGCTCGCCATGAACGAGGCGGCGCGGATGGTGGAGGAAGGAGTGGCCAGCGCCGAAGACATCGACAA
>DATNNX010000102.1:0-2744 GCA_035601615.1 Xanthobacteraceae bacterium | reverse complement strand
CTGCGTGCGCGGAGCGGACGCGATGGTGGTGGTGACGGAGTGGGTGCAATATCGCACCCTCGATCTGGAGCGGCTGAAGCGCGAGCTGGCGCAGCCGGTGGTCGTCGATCTGCGCAACATCTATCGTCCCGAGGAAATGGCGGCGCTCGGTTTTACCTATGAGAGCGTCGGCCGACCACCCGAGCGGCGGAGTTGATGCGCTCGTTGAGTCCGCGCATCACGGCTATCTCCGTCATGGCCGTGCTTGTCACGGCCATCCACGTCTTGTTTCCTCGCTTAAGAAAGACGTGGATGCCCGGGACAAGCCCGGGCATGACGAGTTGGTGAGACTTTGTCCCGCAGCTTCGACACCCCTCTCCCGATCGACGCGGTACTCGACGAATTGGCGCGGACGCTTGCCGGTCACAACGCCGCCGTAGTGGTGGCGCCGCCTGGCGCCGGCAAGACCACGCGGGTGCCGCTGGCGCTGCTCGATGAGCCCTGGGCGAAAAACAGGAAAATCATCGTGCTGGAGCCGCGGCGGATCGCGGCGCGCGCCAGCGCCGAGCGGATGGCGCACACCATTGGGGAACGCGTCGGCGAGACCGTCGGTTACCGGGTGCGGTTTGGCTCAAAAGTGTCGCGCGCGACCAGAATCGAAGTCGTCACCGAGGGTATTTTTTCGCGGCAGATTCTCGACGATCCGGAATTGTCAGATGTCGCCGCGGTGCTGTTCGACGAATTCCACGAGCGCTCGCTCGATGCCGATCTCGGGCTGGTGCTGGCGCGCGACGCGCAAACCGGCTTGCGCGAAGATCTGCGCATCCTCGTGATGTCGGCGACGCTCGATGGCGCGCGGGTGGCAAGACTGCTCGGCGACGCGGCAGTGATCGCGAGCGAAGGCCGCGCTTTCCCGGTCGAGACGCGCTATCTCGGCCGCAAGCCCGACGCGCCGCTGGAGCGGCAGATGGCGGATGCCATCGCGATGGCGCTGCGCGCCGATCCGGGCTCGGTGCTGGCGTTCCTGCCGGGGGCTGCGGAAATTCGCCGCACGCAGAATTTTCTCAGCGAGCGGGTGCACGACGCCTCCGTCGAAATTGTGCCGCTGTTCGGCGCGCTGGAGGCTGCCGTGCAGGATCGCGCCATCGCACCTGCCCCGAAGGGCCGCCGCAAGGTCGTGCTGGCGACGTCGATCGCGGAAACCTCATTGACCATCGAAGGCGTCCGTATTGTCGTCGATTCCGGCGTGGCGCGGGTGCCGCGCTACGAGCCGGACATCGGGCTGACGCGGCTGGAGACCGTACGCGCCTCGCGCGCCGCGGTCGATCAGCGCCGCGGCCGTGCCGGCCGCACTGAGCCCGGCATCTGCTACCGGCTGTGGGACGAGCCGCAGACCGCCTCGCTTGCGGCCTACACCCAGCCTGAAATCCTCTCGGCCGATTTGTCGTCGCTGGTGCTCGACCTCGCGCAATGGGGGGTCAGCGACCCGGCCTCGCTGGCGTTTCTCGATTCGCCGCCTGCGCCCGCGCTGAAGGAGGCGCGAAGTCTGTTGCGCGAACTCGGGGCGCTCGATGCCGATGGCCGGATCACCGGGGAAGGCAGGAGCCTGCGCGCCTTGGCGCTGCCGCCGCGGCTGGCGCGGATGATCGTTGATTCCGATCGCCTGGGCGCGGGCGAACAAGCCGCGGAAATTGCCGCCGTGCTCACCGAGCGCGGGCTCGGCGGCGACAGCGTCGATCTCGATGTCAGGCTCGATCAATTCCGCCGCGATCGCTCGCCGCGCGGCAGCAGCGCGCGCGCTCTCGCGCAGCGCTGGGCCTCGCAGGTGGCGAATGAGGATGCCGCGATAAAGCTGGCAGACGCGGAGAATGTTCGAGCCGCCGGGCCTTCTTCTCCCTCCCCCCTTGCGGGGGAGGGTCGGGGAGGGGGGTCCAGAACGGCGGTCTTCGGGCAGCGGAGAGAGTCCCCGCAAGATAAGAGAGACGCAGCGCAAGCGGCAGGGGAGCCTTCCACCGGCGTGATGCTCGCTTTTGCATTTCCCGACCGCGTCGCGCGCAACCGTGGCAATGGCAGCTTTGTGCTCGCGAACGGGCGCGGCGCCGCGCTGGACCAGGCATCCGCACCGGCGCGCGCGCCCTATATTGCGGTCGCTGAATTGACCGGCGCCGCTGGTAGCGGGCGCATCCTGCTGGCGGCGCCGATCACGCAAGCAGAGATCGAGCAGCATTTTGCCGATCAGATCGAGACTGCCGACGAGATTTTGTTCGATCGCAGTGCGATGGCTTTGCGGGCGCGGCGCAAGAGAACATTGCACGCCATCACGCTCTCGGAAACGCCGTTGGCGCTGCAGCCCTCGATGGAGACCGCGCGGGTGCTGGCCGATGGCTTGATCGCCTCCGGCCTCGACCGGCTGCCTTGGTCGAAACCCGCAAGACAGTGGCGCGACCGCGTGATGTTCTTGCGCGCGGCAGAGGGGGAACCTTGGCCCGATCTGTCCGACGACGCGCTCGCCGCACAGTGCGAGGCCTGGCTGGTGCCCGTGCTCCACGACAAGACGTCGTTAAAGGAATTTTCGCCGGGCGATCTGTCGGATGCGCTGCTGACGCTGCTGCCCTGGGATTTGCGGGCGCGGCTCGAGCGCGAAGCGCCGACGCATTTCGAGGCGCCGACGGGCACCATGCTCGCAATCGACTACGAGGCCGAGCAGGGGCCGACGATTGCAGTCCGCTTGCAGGAATTGTTCGGGCTCAACAGCCATCCGTCGA
>DATNNX010000101.1:0-3214 GCA_035601615.1 Xanthobacteraceae bacterium | reverse complement strand
GGCGTTCACCGAAGTCCTCGGCGGGCGGCTCGACGTCCTCATCGAGACCGCGACCTTCTCGTTTCCGCAGATCCGCTCGGGCAGGCTGCGGCCGCTCGCGCTCTCCTCGGCCGGCCGCTACCCGCTGATGCCCGAAGCGCCCACCGTCGGCGAGACGCTGCCCGGCGTCGAGTTCAGCTCCTGGCTCGGCCTTGCAGTCGCGCCGGCTACCCCGTTCTCGGTGATCGAGTTCCTCAACCGCGAGCTGCGCGCGATCCTCGCCGAAGACGACATCAGGCAGCGCTTCGCCGATTTCGGCGGCCTGCCCGCGCCCTCCACGCCCGAGGCGATGCGCAGCCGCATCGAGCGCGAGATCGCGCGCTGGAAGCGCGTCGTCGCGCTCAAGAACATCAGCGCGGAAAACTAGTCGCGGTAAGCCAGGCCCGCCACGACACCCACTATGATGAATTCAACCAGAGTGGCCAGGAACCAATAGAACGCGAGCACGAGCGGAATCGGCAGAATCACGTACCAGGCAAAGCCGTTCATCACGGACAACATGGCTCCCACGTACAGGCCGAAACGGAACCCCTGCCCCAGGCCGGGCTTGCCTTTCTCGTAGCCCTTCACGTAGATCAGCGTGAAGAAGGGCGCAAACACCAGGTATCCCGCCCAGAAAATCCAAATCATCTGTCCCATCTCGGCTTCCGCTCGCCACACCGAAGCCGTCTGCTTGTAAAGGCCGGACAGCAGTACCCCATGGACGAGAAATTCCAGCACGCCGATCACCACAAAAACCGCCACGCTCGCCAGCAGCCACCGTTTCGTATTCATGTGCTCCTCCACATTAGACGACGTTCTTGCGATCACCCCGGGTAGGAGGTGAGGAAATGACGAGGAACTCGACCGCGCTCTCGCCGGCATTGCGAAATCGGTGCTTCTTTCCGGCGGCGACGTGCAGGCCCTCGCCGGGGCCGAGCTGAACCAGCCGACCGTCGACCTCGACGCTGGCGCGGCCCGAAATGATGTAGAAGAACTGTTGCGCGACGTCATGCGAGTGCAACACCTCGCCTTTGCCAACCGGAACCCGCTCGCGGATGACGCTCAACTGCGGGTCCTGCAAAAGGTCCCAACCATCACAGCCGTCGCCCCACATGTAGTGCTCGGCGTTGGCGATGGACACGGCGTCTGTCACTTGGCGGTGAAGAAGTAATAGTCTGCCGTGTAAGCAATGCGCGCAAGCGCCCCGGCCGCGGCTTGCGAACAACCGGCCTTGGGCGCCGCGCCGCCCGCAGTATTTACGCGCTGTATGCTCGTGACCCTGCTGAACGCGCCTTCCGGGCCGACCGACTTCGCGGCAAGCAGCAGCCAGGGGATGGAGTCCGCCACCGGCGCATCGGCGCGTTCCTTCACCGTACCCAGGACCTTGCTGCCATCGGTCGACTCCCAATGCGGGCCGGCATAGTGCCGGCCGATCCTGCCTCCATGCCCGTCGAAGAGATCGGCTTCGGGAGCCACGAACGCCCATTCATAGGCCGCGGCTTGGTCCTTTCTGGCGCGGCATTCGTAGATCTGCACGCCTTTTGCGGGAACGATCATCGCCAGCGATTCGCTCGCGCCGGGTTTGAGCTGATCCGGCGCCTTGACCGCAGACATCGGTGCTTGCGGGCCCGCGCAGCCCGCGGCGAGGAGCGCCAGCGGGAGAATCAATCGCTCGATCATGTGTGTTCAGGCTCCTTTTTGGTTAGGTGTGGCTCTCGATGTATTTGACGTCCGCGATCCAGTTGCGCTTCCTTCGCGCGAGGCGAGACTCTGTCCCTTCGCCATCGAAGCTCGCCGGCGCACGACGCAGGAGCGATTGATCGACGTCTTCGAACGCGTTGACGCTGACCACCGCGTAGAGATGACCGTCGATCCGGCTGGTGACGACGGGCACTATGCCGCAGCGCGCGCAGGTGTGGAACTCGGCGGTCCGGGTGCCGAACGAGTATTTGGATACGAGCGCGGGATCTTTGATCACCACCTCCAGAGCGCCGCGCGGATTGGAGGTCCACACGCCACCGTGCTTGACGCAAAACGAGCAGGTGCAGGCGCGAGCCGGAATTTCGGCGGGATCAGGCTCCCAGGCGAGAGAGAAGGAGATGTTCCCGCAGTGGCACTTGCCGTGGACGAGCATCACGCGCGCTTGCGCAGGAAGACGTGGGTTGCGCGTTCGCCCGCGACGTACTTCGCGCATTCATAGCGCAAGCCACGCATGTCGATGTCGTTCAGGAGATGCTCCCCGGAACCGAGCAAGACAGGCCGGATGGCAAGATGCAGCTCGTCGATCAAGCCGGCGCGCAGGTACTGCCGGATAGTGGATACGCCGCCGCCGAGGCGGACATCGCGGCCGTCCGCTGCGGCTCTCGCCTGCTCCCAGGCGGCGTGAATGCCTTCGCTGACAAAGCGAAACTCCGTCCCTCCCGCCATCCTGAGCGGCGCCCGCGGATGATGCGTCAGCACGAAGACGGGCGTGTGATACGGCGGCTCGTCGCCCCACCAGCCCTTCCAGCTCTCGTCCGGCCACGGGCCGCGGATAGGACCGAACATGTTGCGCCCGAGTATCCAGGCGCCGATTCCGGCAAAGCCTTGCTCCGCGATTCCATTGTCGACTCCCGTCTCTCCATCGGCATGGCCGTGCATCTTCCGCCATACGCGTGTATTGAAGAACCACTCCATCAGCTCGGGGCCCCTGACGCCGAGCGGATTCTGGAGATCCTGGTTCGGCCCGGCACCGTAGCCGTCGATGGAGATCGCGAAGCTTTGGACGCGGAGTTTCGACATGCATTCCTTTCTGCCTGGTAAGTGGCGCCGTGCTACCTCTTTCCCGGTGGAATACTTCTGATCGAAGCCGAGAATTCTGCATGGCCAGCCGGATCAACAGGTCTGTGCTTGACCTTTGCGCTCGCCGGGTCCTTGCCGAGGAAGTTATCGCCCTTCCAATTTCTCGATGGCCTGACCGGCCTGGGAACGAACCCGCCTCCACAGTTGGGGCAGACATTGCTCAGGACAGTCTCGACGCAAGTGGCGCAAAACGTGCATTCGTAGCTGCAAATGCGCGCGTCAAGGGACGCCGGCGGCAGCGATTTGTTGCAGTGTTCGCAGGTCGGCCTGAGTTCTAGCATCGTTGGGAATAGCTAAGACGCTGTCCGAATTCTAGGCGATGGTGCCATGACGCGCGCCGCTTCGGGTTTCC
>DATNNX010000100.1:0-6911 GCA_035601615.1 Xanthobacteraceae bacterium | reverse complement strand
TCGTTCGGTGCTTGCATGATGTCGCGGTAGGGCACCTTGAGCACGTCGAGCCCGGCGCTTTTAAGAAAACCAAACAACAGGAAGTCGGAGTTGCCGTTCGCGGCCGCCGCATTGAGCTTTCCGGGGTGCGCGCGGGCAAACGACACGAGGTCGCTGATCGTGGTCAGCTGCAGCGATACGGAGGTCGACATGGCCAGCACGATCGTGGAGACGCTCGCAATGGGCAGGAGGTCGCGCTCGGCGTCATACGGCAGCTTGTCGTGCTCGTAGGGATGGACGGCGAACGTTCCGGCGGGCGACCACAACAAGGTGTGGTCGTCGTTCGCGCCGATAAAGGCGGTGATGGCCACGAGACCGTCGCCGCCCGGACGGTTTTCAACGAGCACCGGCTTGCCCCACCGCGCGGCCAAGCGATCCGCAAACAACCGCGCCGCGATGTCGGCCGCGGCCGCGGGGCCGAATGGGATAATGAACCGGACGGGCCGCGTCGGATAGTCTTGGGCCGCGGCGCTAGCGACGCTCAACAAATTCACGACGAGCGCGACCAGGAGAAGGAATCGCGCCATCACGACGCTCCATGCCTGCGGTGGGCGGCAACAGAATAAGCCAGAATCGACGCAACGGGGCAAGCGGCGTCAGAGGCGTTCGATCGAGGCGATGCAGCGACCGGCGATGAAGTTCGTTAGATATGCTACTATGCGCGCTCGCTAGATTTCAGAATTGCGTCGCGCTCCATGACAAAAGCGATGACCCGCCGCCGACTGATCAAGCTTACCGCGGCGTTTGCAGCATCGAGCGCGGTTCCCCACAACGTTCAAGCGCAGGCTTACCCGAACCGCATCATTCGGCTGATCGCACCATTCCCAGCCGGTGGCGGCACCGACTCCGCGGCCCGCATCATTGCGGCTGGCTTGTCGGAGCTCTTGGGCCAGCAGGTCGTGGTCGACAACCGGCCGGGCGCCGGCAGCAACATCGGCGCCGAGGCCGCCGCGCGCGCGGCGCCTGACGGCTACACGCTGTTGCTCGGTGCGCCGACGCTTGCGATCAACCGCTTTCTCTATGCATCACTCAACTACGATTCCGTCGCCGATCTCGCGCCGGTGTCATTGCTCTGCCGCTTTCCGAACATTCTTGCGGTGCCGGTGTCGTCGCCGCTGACTTCGGTCCGCAGCTTCATCGACTATGCCAGGGCCAATCCAGGCAAACTGACTTATTCCTCTCCGGGGATCGGCACCACGCCGCACCTGTCTGGTGAATTGTTCAAGCGCATGGCCGGCATCGAGCTCGTCCACGTGCCCTATCGCGGCGCCGGGGCCGGCGCCATTACCGACACCATCGCCGGCCGCGTCGATTCCGCTATCAACACGACCGGTTCGCTCTTGCAAACCGTGCGCTCCGGGCAGCTGCGCGGGCTCGCCGTCACCACCCTGAAACGTTTCCCGACCGCGCCGGAACTGCCGACCATTGCGGAGTCCGGGGTTCCCGGATTTGACGTGTCGTCCTGGTATGCGCTGTTCGTGCCGGCCAAGACCCCGCCTGAGATCATCGCCAGGCTGAACGCCGCGACCGTCACGGCATTATCGGATCCCGCGGTCAAGGCCCGGTTCGAGCCACTCGGCGTCGTTGTCGAAAGCTCGACACCCCAAGGGCTCGCAGCGCTGCTTCGGTCCGAAATCGACAAGTGGGGCCCGATCATCAAGGCCGCGGGGATCAGCGCAAGCAATTGAGCAGGAGAAGCACCATGGCATCAAAACTATCGGGAGGCTGCGTCTGTGGCGCCATCCATTACGAGTGCAACGTTGACCCCGTCGTCATGTTGAACTGTCACTGCCGGGATTGTCAGCGCGCGAGCGGGAGTGCCTATGCCGCGGTCGTCGTGGTGCCGAAAGCTGCGGTTCAGATGCGTGGCGAGCCGCGTTACCACAAGGTTGTAGGAGAGGCAGGCAAGGGAGTTGAACGCGGTTTCTGCTCGACCTGCGGCAGTCAGGTGACGATAAAATTGGATCGAGTGCCAGATGCGCTTGGATTGCAGGCGGGAAGCTTGGATGACCCGTCAATTCATCGCCCGGCAATGGATGTTTTCGCCTCAAGCGCGCAGCCCTGGGATCACATGGATCCCAACATACAAAAGCATCCGCAGGCACCGCCCTTGTGATCTGGCGGCTTTTCTCTGCACGGTAATGAGAGGTACCCGGATCGAGCGCGGCGAAATCCGTGACGCCGAATGGGAGGTCGTTACGGCGAACGTCGCGTCGGCGACAGTGCGTAGGGCGGATGAGCGGAGCGTAATCCGCCACTGCCGGATCGGCCCCGTTTGACTCGATACACGGTTAGATCTTTGAGCATTTCCCCTCTGGTGACGATCCGGACGGTTGCGCCATCCGGCCTGCGAAAGGCAAACTCGCATTCCGCAAATCCCGTGCCGGCACACATTTGCGCTTCGGGGAAAGTAATACAGATTTCCTCGCGGGCAGGCGCGCTGCACGCGCCAATTCGTGCCGGCAAGAAACCGTCGGCCAGCAGCGCCTTCCTGGCATCGGCATAAGGCGCACCGCGGCGAATGCGATTCGCTTCGCCGGCCAATGCCATGGTTGTGGCGAGAATGACGGCACATCCGCACATCAGTTTGGACGTCCGCATAGCTTATCTCGCGAAGGTGACTCGGATGGACCGGACCGTCGCATCCTTATTCGGGTGATGAAAACCAAAGGGGTGTTTTCGACGTCCAGGGACTGCGGGGATAGCGATTGTGGAGCAGCAGGTAGGCTGCCTTCGAGGTCTCGGTATCCTTTTGTCCGTATCGTGTTGCCCGCACCACGAGGTAGAGCGCCTCGGGCACCCGCGGATCCCGGGGCTGTGCATTTGCCCAGGCCAGAATAATGGCCCCGAGATACGCGGGTGCTCCGGGAAGTTGGCGCAAGCGCTCGAGGTCGTTGCCCGCGCGGTCGCGATCCTGCGACGTGATGAATGCCGGCGCCGCCAATTGCAGCGGAAGGGCGCAATCGCTGCAAAGATTAACGTCGGGCGTGGCTCGATTATCGGCGTCCTCGTGCGACCACCAGCGCGTTGCAGTGGGCCCGATCCGGTCGCGCATGTAAGGGTAGTCGAGCCCGGAACCGAGCGAGGGGCTTGCGCCGGGCAGCCGCAGCAGCAGCAGCGCCGCTTCTATTTTCTTCTGCTGCGGCGTGGCGGCGCTCTGATAGGCTTTCCAGCCGGCGCCGAATTGGGGGAAATGACGCGCGACGATGGGCGTGACGGAATTGGCGATTTCGGCATCTTCGAGCAGCACCGCGCGCGTCCAGACCGCAAGCGCCACGTCGCGCTGCACATTGGGCGGTAGCCGGTCCGATTGCGCTACCCGCGCCATCATCGGCAGCGGCATGAAGACCGACACGACCGTTGCCGCGTCATCGTCGAAATATCGCGGATTGGGCTGGAACAGCTCCGTGCGCCACTTGAGGTTCACCGCGAAGTCGCCGGAGAGGTTCGTCGACTTCAAAGGCAGCGCCGTCGCGTCGAGCTTGGTGCGCGGGTCGGGAAGGTACATCACGAATTCGCCGCGGCGCAGCGCGAAGCGCACGAACTCGTCGACGTCGCGCGCAAGCTTCGTGCGGTGATAACGCATCAGATTTTCGACCCCTTCCGGCAGCGGGCGGCCGTCAAGGATTTGATCGAGCTCGGCGCGAGCTTCCTCTTGTTTGTTCTCGGCGATGAGGAGGCGCAGGCGATGCCACGCCAGCGTGTAATATGCCGGCGAGCTCGGCTCGATCTCGCGTGAAGCGGTGATCGCGGCCGCGACGTCATCGTCCCCGGGGGAGAGATGCATCAGCGCGGCGACAAGCCACGGCAAACTACGCCGCTCGCGCCATCGGCTCAGCGCGTCCGCCTTGGCCGCGGCCACGTTCTCCTCGCGACCAGCGGTCAGAACATCGATATCGTAGATCCACGCCCCGAGATCCGTGTGGCGCGCGCCGGTCCGCTCCAAGAGCAAGAAGTCACGCAGCTCGATGGCAAGCGCGTTGGGCAAGTCCGGCGCGAGCAGCGCCCGTTCCAACTCCCGCGCCCGTTCCTGCGGGCGCGTCGCGAACGCGAGCAACGAGGTCAATTTCGGCGCCTCGGCGCCATAGTCTCCGAGCTCCGGATCGGTTGCGACGGCGTCGATGGCCTGCTGCGCGTCGGCGATGAGCTTTGGCGTCTTGTCCTCGATCGCGGCGTGAACGGCGCAGCGTGCCACGAGATAGCGCGCCGTTTTCTGCCACGGCGAGGAGGCATCGCGGCCAATCTCCGCGAACAGACGTCCCGCGGCGGCATAATCCAGGCGATAGAAATAGGCCGCGGCGATCTGGTAGGCGCGGTCGGCCTTGAGCCAGGCGGGCGCATTCGGCAGCTCGTCCGGCAGGGGTGAATCCGTGTTGCAATTGAGGAGGACGGCGTCCTGGCCGATCACCCAATCGCGCACCAAAGGGCTGTTGGCGCCGTGATCGGCGATGCGCGCGCGCAACGTCGCGGCGGAATTGCGATAGGTGTTCGGAAAGCATGAGACGTCGAAAAGCTGCATGTCCTCCGGCCGCCGGCGGTACGCCGCATACCTTATGTCCTGGGCAGGCGGAACGCCGGCGACGCGCTTGCGCAGGTCGTTCCAGCTCGTCACCGCATCGAACGGGGTCTCCGGAGCATCGCAACAGCGCGCGAGCAATTGCTTGGCCTGCGCATCCGAGAAGCTCCCGCCCAGCATAATGCGATAGGCGGCGTAAAGCCGATTGTCGGTGAAGGTGGGACGCAGGATGCCAAGCCGCCCGCGGAAATATGCAAGATCGTCCACCGGATCTTGGCCCGAACGGCTGAAAAATCTGATTTCCGGCCAAAGCGGACCTGTCGCCCACGCCGCGGGCACAAGGCCGCAAAGCAGGATGGCGAGCGTCAATAGAGGCGAGAAGGATCTGACCATTGACGTATCCTCTCGCGGAGCGCGGCGTATGTTTCGGCGTTCCAGCGTCGCGGACTGAAGGCGTAAATACGACGGCCGGACGGTATTGCAGGCGGCAGCTCGTCGGTCGCGACCCCGATGCTGGTACGGCAGTTGGCCGAGCGAAAATCTCCCCCGTCGGCGAAATGCTCCCGGATGCGTCGGCGATCGGGGCCCATGCGAAAGAGCATTGGGACCACCTCGTCCACTGCCAGCGACTGGGTCCACCGTTCGTTGAGGCACCAAGATGTCAGTGCGGTGGCCGAGAGCACTGCGTTGGGAAGGCGCTGGCGCAACGCCGCAACAGCCTTCACGAAAAAATCGCGCTGTGACGATTTTGCCTCGAAGTCGATCTGAAGAAATTCCCCCGGAAGAGTCTCGCGCAACGCGGCGAGCGTCGCGGCGAAGGCGCGCGCTTGAGCGTCGCTCACGACGGGCGGCTCATGGCGATCGATGTCGACATGCGCGACTGCCACCAGGCGAGTCCCTTTCGGCGGATTCAAACGATGATGACGCGGCGTGAGAAATACGGTCTCCCCGCGCAAGATAACCGTGGCGGCCAGATAGGCCACCGCCGTGTCCCTAATATCGATGAAGCTCAGATCGTCGTCGCGGTCCCATGCCCAGAGGACGAGCGGAGGTATATTCACCGGCATCATGGTGCGAGCGGATATGTTTTGATCGCTACCCAGGAAGAGCAAAAGCAGGAAAGGAGCAAGCAAAACGCAGCGTCGCAGCAGGGGGCGCATAGCAGTCGGCTCGACTGACCAGATCGAGCCTCCATTCAAGTCTCACGTCAGCTTCGACGCAACAAGGAATCAGCCGCAAGCTGTGGAACCGATATCAGCCAAGCAAGCCTCTTTTGGTTGGATCGGATTTGTGTAAAGAGGAGCCGCGGGCTGGCGACTGGCAAGCATGTTCCCATTTTCGTTTCGTAGCCGCCGCCTCGGCGAAGGAATGGCAAAGCAGGAATTGGGAGAACCGCCATGCGAGCAAAAACGCTCACGTCCGAACAGATGGAAGCCCGTGTCGCTCGATTCCACAAGCTGCAGACCTACCAAACTCAGAATTTCGAGGCGCACAACATTCCGCCGGGCGCGGTGGAAAAAGTGGCAGCGCGTCGGGTCTATCCGGTGATGGCGCCGGCGGATTACCAGGGTCGCAGCGCCGGGGCGCCGGTCAAGGGCCCGCGTGGTCTGATCGTCAGCATTGCCGAGTGCGAGCCCGGCAATGGACCTGGCCTGCACCGCCATCTCAACACGGTCGAGAACTTTTTCTGCCTCTCCGGCCGGTTCGAGATCGCCTGGGGCGATCGGGGCGAGCACACGCTCGTGCTCGAGCCGTTGGATATGATCGCTGTGCCGCGCGGAGAGAACCGCAGCTTCCGCAACATCTCCAACGAACTGGGTCGCCTGCTGGTCATGATCGTGCCGGAAAGCGACGAACAGGTCGACCCGGTCTGCTTTGCGCCGAGTTTGGCCAAGGAGATCGAGGACCAATACGGTAAGACGGCGCTGGAAGGCTTGCAAAAGATTGGCTTCAAGTTCGAAGATGAACCACGCGCATGAGCGGCCGAACGTCGGAGGCGCTCACCTCGGTGGGCGGCGAAGCAACCACCCTCATCTCAAGATTAGGACCGCCCCCATCGCGCTATCAGGGAATCCGTGTCGCCGCAGCGAGTCCTACCGCGAGCGGTTTAGTCCTTTGGGCACATAGCGACGGATCACATTTTGATCGGCGACGATCGCTTTCGGGGCGAAGCGGACATGCCGCGACCGCTGGCGCCATATCAATCTGACGCTAATGACCGATGCTGTTGAAAAAGTAGCTCGTGGTTATCGGCGAATCATGATTCCGTCTGGTTGAGGCTTTCGGCGGAGGCGGGTCATGATGGGTCGGCAGGCGGTCGATCAGAGCCAGCTGTTTTATCTCTTCAACCTCGAAA
>DATNNX010000099.1:0-13430 GCA_035601615.1 Xanthobacteraceae bacterium | reverse complement strand
GCAGAATCGCCGCATCGACCGCGCCCGATTGCAGCGCCGAGAATCGGGCCGATGTCGCGCCCGCAAAGACGGTATCGTAATCGCCGGCTTTCAATCCGTTTGGAACCGCCATCCGCTCCAGATAAATGCGCGTAATATCTTTCGGGCCGCCGATCGAAATCGTCTTGCCCTTGAGCTCGGACCACCGCTTGATGGGAGGCTTGGCGAGCAGCGCATAAGGGGGAGCCTGCATTTCGATCCGGATGATGGCGATGGGCGAGCCCTTGTCGATGGCGCGTATCGGATCGGCAAGGCCCGTCGACAAGGCCAAATCGAGCGAGCCGCCGGTGAGCTGCTGGACCAGCGCGGCGCTCGACTGGATGAATACCAGATCCGGCGTCAAATCTTCGGCCGCGAAATATCCCTTGGTGAGACCTATATAGACCGGCCAGTGCGTCGAGGAGACCGCGCCGACCAGACCGACGGTCACGGTTTCCGCCCTCGCCTGCGGCGCCAGCGCCATTGCGGCGACCGCCAGCAGCGCTGCAAGCGCCTTTCTCGACCATCGACCCATCACCATTTTGTACTCCGTTACTGCTTGGCGATCTGCGCGCGATAGTGTCGCGCGATCTCGGCACCTGTCGCTTTCCATACCCGCGCGTGATTGCAGATATAGCCGAGCGCCGCATCGAGGGCGTCGATGCGATGCGGTACGCCGGTGAGATAAGGGTGCAGCGCGATTGCCATGACGCGACCCGATTGCGCGCCCTCACGATAGAGCACATCGAACTGCCGGCAAATCATGTCGCGGAATTCATCGGCGGTTCGGTGGAAGCGTTCGAACGCCGGCTTGTCATTGATCTCGTGGCTATAGGGCACCGAGATCAGCCTGCCTCCGCCGTCGAGCCTCATGACATACGGCTGATCGTCGTTGGTCCAATCGCAGACATACTCGCAGCCCTCCGCTGCCAAGAGGTCTAGCGTGTCCCAGGTCTCTTGCAGGCCGGAGCCTAGCCAGCCCGCCGGGCGCGCACCGGTGCTTTGCGCGATGGTCGCCAGCGTCCGGCTAATGATTGCCTTTTCCTCACCCGGCGGAGATTCGTTGAGGCGGCGCGTGTTGCTCTCGCAATGACCCGTCCACTCCCAGCCGAGCTTGCGACCCTCTTCGATGATTTCGGGGTGGTGGACGCACACATCGCTATTGAGCGCCACGGTGGCGCGAATGCCGTGGCGATCGAGCACTTGCATGAGGCGGAACACCCCGACCCGGTTGCCGTAGTCGCGCGCCGACCATGACGGGATGTCGGGCACCGGAGTGCCGGGGCCGCCGGAGCCGGCTGGCACTTTCTCCATGAGCGAGAAGAACTCGATATTGGGGATGACCCAAAGCGCGACATGGGCGTCACCTGGCCAGGTCAGGCGCGGGCGCCGGATGATGGGCGAATAGGGAAAGGGACCGTAGGGGGTAGGCTTCATCTGAGCACTCTTTGACATCGCGTGCTGCGCCTTCGGCGAAGCGCGTGGCGATGTGCCGTCCCCTCGTCGAGGTGCATGACGGCGGCACAATTGTGATGCATGTCGCACAAGGTGATCTTCTGGAAACGAGCCTAGCGGGGCGTGGAGCCGATGTACATTTTCATCTACCCTCGCCGCGTCGGGCGGCCAACAACGCCGTCAAAACGAGCGGGGAGGAGCAGCGTGCTTAAAGTCACTCGGTATTTGACGTTACTTGGCGCCATGGCCGCGGCGCTGGCTGCGGCCGACGTGCAGGCCCAAACCGGGTGGCCCGCTGGCACCATCAAACTCGTCGTTGCCTATCCGCCGGGCGGATCAACCGATGTCATCGCGCGACTCGTTCAGCCATGCCTGCAAGAGCGGCTCGCGACGACGGTGATCGTCGAGAACCGGTCGGGAGGCTCAGGAAGCGTCGCCACCGCGGCCGTCGTTAGATCGGCGCCGGACGGGAGCAACTGGCTCATGGTATTTGACAACCACGCGGCCAATCCCTTCGTGCTGCCCGATTTGTCCTATGACACCGAGAAAGACCTCGACCCGGTGCTGCTCATCGGCACCGCTCCTTATGTGCTCTCGACGCAAGCGCAAAAGCCGTTCAAGATCCTGAGCGACGTGATCGCCGCAGCCAAGGCCAAGCCCGCCACGATCAGCTATGCATCGGTCGGCAGCGGCAGCGTGGGGCACCTTGCCATGGCACAGTTCTCGACGCGTGCCGGCATTCGCCTCGTCCACGTGCCTTATCGTGGCGGCGGTCCGGCCATGAATGACGCCGTTGCCGGACACGTCGATCTTCTCATCGGCAGTTCCGCGCTTTCGATTCCGCAAATCCAGGCCGGCACGATCCGGGCAATCGCCCAAACCGGCAAAACGCGTACGCCCACACTGGGCGCGGTGCCGACCATCGACGAGAGCGGTTTTCCCGGCTTCGAGGCGCATGCTTGGTGGGGCGTGTTTGCGCCGGCCCGCACGGCGAAGACGGTCGTGAGCCGGTTCGGCGGTGACTTTGCGGCTTGCGTGCGTCAAGAGCGCGTCAGCGCGCAGCTCGCACAGACTCAACAGATCTCGCTCACCCTCGGGGGACCCGAGGAGCTTCGCAGCTTCCTCAGCGAGCAGATGCGGACATGGGGTCCCGTCGCCCGCGAGCACGACATCAAGGCGGAATGAGAGGGCGCGCCATCTCGCTGGACGCCGCCGCGCGGTGAGCAGCCTTTGCCATGAATTCAAGCTTTGGTTGCGGGCGAGGTCTCGGCCATGAGCCAGTCGAGATAACCGCGGTCGACGCTCTCGATCGGGATCACCAGAATTGCCGGCGTGGTGTAGGAGTGCATCTCCTTGACCGCGGTGCCGACGCGTTCGGCGAGCGAACTGCGGGTCTTGATGATCATCACCACCTCCTCGCCGCGCTCGAGGGCACCCTGCCACCAGTAGTGTGAGATCATTCCGGGCAAGATGTTGACGCACGCGCACAGGCGCTGCTCGAGCAGCGCGCGGCCGGCCCGCTCCGCCTCGACAACGGATGCATAGGTCGTATAGACGAAAACCGCCCGCTCCATACTTGCCACCTTGCAGCCGCGGGCGCCGCGCCCACCGCGTGCCTCGATGCCGAGGCATCAACAGTCTCCAGACGAGGCCTGCAATGAGCCCCGCGACCCCGAGCTACGAGCGGATAGCTTTCGTCGCCAGCCCGATTGCTGAGGCCCGCGAGGCGTTCGAACGGCTCACTGCCCGCTACGGCAATGCGCAGGCCGATACCGCCGACGTGATTGTCGCACTCGGCGGCGACGGGCTCATGCTGCAGACCCTGCACCGGTTCATGACGACGGGCAAGCCGATCTACGGCATGCACCGCGGCACCGTCGGATTTCTCATGAACGAGTATCACCCCGATCATCTGCCGGAGCGCCTCGCCAAGGCGCGCGTCACTGTGATCCACCCACTGCTAATGCACGCCCGCGACAACGAGGGCGATAAAGTGCAGTTTCATGCATTCAACGACGTGTTCCTCTATCGCCAGACCTACCAGGCGGCGCGCCTGCGCATCCTTGTCGATGGCGAGGAGCGGATGAGCGAACTCGTGGCCGACGGCATGCTGGTGGCTACGCCGGCCGGTTCGACCGCGTACAATCTCTCCGCTCAGGGTCCGATCATTCCGATCAGCGCACCGCTGATGGCGCTCACCCCGATCAGCCCGTTCCGGCCGCGGCGCTGGCGCGGTGCGCTCTTGCCCGACAGCGCGCGCGTGCGCGTCGAGGTGCTCGAGCCGGAGAAACGTCCGGTCGCCGCCGTCGCCGACCATGACGAGGTTCGCTCGATCTGCTCGGTCGACATTCACATGGACCAGAGCATCTCCATGCAGATGCTGTTCGATCCGGGTCACAGCCTCGACGAGCGGATACTGCGCGAGCAGTTCGGCTACTGAGGACGCACTGCGTCGGCTGGCTTGCGGCAGCGATCACCTCAACCGCTCCGAGGGTTCAGTTCACGTTCGCCGAGGCGGCTCAAGCGGGGAGGGCCGTCGACATGCCGGCGCAGGCGCGCGATAATCGACTGGTGATCCCGCGCGGATGGCACTGTGCCAGTACAATCCATGTTCTCGAAACTCAAAGCGGCATGGAGCCGGCTCGCCGGCGGGCGCGCTTTCGGCGGGGCCGAGGAACCGTCGGCACCGACCGTGGAATACAAGGGGTACCGCATCCGTGCGACCCCTTATCGAAACAATGGCGTCTATCAGACTGCCGGCATCATCGAGAAGGACACCCCGGAAGGTGTGAAGGAACACCGATTCATCCGGGCCGATACCCACCAAGGCCGGGAAGATGCGATTGCGTTCGCGATCTCGAAGGCCAAGCAGATCATCGACCTGCAGGGGGACCGCATGTTCCTAGCAGCCGATGCTGGCTGACGGCGGTCTGGGTCATCATGCCGAGCAGAAAAGGTCTACCGGCCTGAAAAGGGAGGAAGGCATGACGCAAGACACGGAGCTGCGCCGCCACAAACGCGGCGGCATCTATTTCGACGACTTCGTGGTCGGCCACCTTTACGAGCATCCGCTCACGCGCACGGTCACGCAGATGGACAACATGCTGTTTTCCAATATGACCTTGAACCCGCAGCCGCTGCACATCGATCGTCATTTCTGCGAGCAGGAGACCGAGTGGGGTCAGCCGCTGATGAACTCGCTGTTCACGCTCGGCCTGATGATCGGCATCATGGTCAACGACCTCACCGTCGGCACGACCATCGCCAACCTCGGCATGACCGAGGTGAAATTCCCTCACCCGCTGTTCGAGGGCGACACCGTCCATGTCACCACCGAGGTCATCAGCAAGCGCGAATCGACGTCGCGGCCGGGCGCCGGCATCGTCGAGTTCGACCACCGCGCCTACAATCAGGACAATAAGCTCGTGGCGGAATGTCGCCGTCAGGTATTCATGCGCATGCGGCCGCGCTGATGCGCTCGTTGCTCTTTGTGCCGGCAGACGATGCAAAGAAGCTCGATAAAGCGATGGCGTGCGGCGCAGACGCGCTGATCGTCGACCTCGAAGATTCCATTCCCGCCCAAGGCAAAGCGCAAGCGCGAATGCGCGCCGCAGCCTTCCTCGGCGAGGCAGGCAAAGCAGCGCACCGCCCCCGCCTGTTGGTTCGGATCAACGGATTTGCAACCGGGCTCGCCGACGCCGACCTCGACGCGGTCGTGTCCGCGCGTCCTGACGCCATCATGCTGCCCAAGGCGGAAGGCGGCCCTGACGTCGTTCGCGCGGACGCGAAGCTCTCGGCGCGTGAGGCGATCGCGGGCCTGCCTGACGGATCGATTAGGATCGTCGCGATCGCGACCGAGACTGCGACGGCGTTGTTTCTCGCCGGCACTTATGGCGGGGCGAGCGCCCGGCTCGAAGGACTAACCTGGGGCGCCGAAGATCTGTCCGCCGAGCTCGGCGCCGAGGCAAACCGCGACGGCGACGGCCGTTTTCTCGATCCCTATCGGCTGGCACGGGCGCTCTGCCTTGCCGGCGCGGCGGCGGCGCGGGTGCAGGCCATCGATACTGTCGCCGTCGATTTCCGCAATGCCGCAGCGCTGCGCCAGGAAAGTGAGGAGGCGCGCCGCGATGGCTTTACCGGCAAAATGGCAATCCATCCGGCGCAAGTGCCGGTCATCAACGAGGTATTCACGCCATCGGCGGTAGCGGTGGCCGAGGCGCGCGCGGTGATCGCGGCGTTCGAAGCCAATCCGGACAGGGGCACGGTCGGCATCGACGGAGTGATGTACGACCGACCGCACCTGGAGCGCGCGCGTCAGTTGCTCGCGCGAGCAACGGCCGCGGGGCTTGCCTGAGGTCCTGCGCGTCGCACACCCCCACAGCGCCGACGCCGTTTGCGCCGCGCGGCTATTTCGTCTTCCCGTACACCGCATCGGGATCGAACGTCCGCTCGGCGTCGCGAAATTCAAGACTCACCGCACCGGGCCTGCCCAGCGGCACCGCACGATAGAAGCACGACCGTCGCCCGGTGTGACAGGCGCCGGGCCCCTCCTGCTCGACCCGGATCCACACCGCGTCCTGGTCGCAGTCGACGCGCATTTCGAGGACGCGCTGCCGGTGGCCGGAGGCTTCACCTTTACGCCACAGCGCTCCACGCGAGCGGCTGAAGTACCAGGCTTCGCCGGTCGCGATGGTCTGCTGCAGCGCCTCTGCGTTCATATGGGCAACCATCAGCACGTCCCCCGAGTGCGCATCTGTGGCAACGCACACGACGAGCCCATCGGCATCGAACTTCGGAGCCAAGGCGCGGCCTTCCTCGACCGCATCGATCGAGCCGCGCTGGGCGAAAGGTGAAGGTTGATCGGACAAGCAAACCCTCGCGTGAAATCCCAGTCGTTCTCGCCCGCAGCACCGGCGATGGCTCATCTTCGGCGTAAGACCCGAGCGCAGGATTATATCGAGCTTTTGCGCGGACTGGCGCCGGGCTGAGCGGACGTCACCCGCGGCCACCATATCGATCTCGGTCCGGCCAGGGCCACTCAGCGATCGGGAGCGCGCACCATGGTAATAAAGCGGACCTGATCGTCGGGGTTGTCGCGGAAGCTGCCCGTAAACTGGGTCGTGATCGTGGAGGACCCCGGCTTCTCGACGCCCCGCAGCGACATGCACATGTGCTCGGCCTCGATCATGACCGCGGTGCCGCGCGGTCTCAGGATCTCGTCGATGGCGGTCGCGATTTGCCAGGTCATGTGCTCCTGCGTCTGCAGCCGACGGGCATAAACGTCGACCAAGCGCGCGAGCTTGGAAAGGCCCACCACCCGGTCTACCGGTTTGTAGGCGATGTGCGCCTTGCCCGTGAACGGCATCATGTGGTGCTCGCAATGCGAATTGAAGGCGATGTCGCGCAGGAGCACGAAATCGTCGTACCTGCCAATCTCGCTGAAAGTGCGTTCCAGCACATCGACCGGGCATTCGCGATAGCCGCTGTAGAGTTCGTCGTAGGCATCGATCACGCGCTTGGGCGTGTCGCGCAACCCCTCGCGATCGGGATTATCGCCGGCGTAGGCAATCAGCGTGCGCACCGCCGCGAGTGCTTGCTCCCGTGAGGGCTTGGGCACGAGGGGAGCGGGCGCCGCGCGCACGTGATCGGACAAAGTTGCGTCCTCGGCCGGGGAGGATTTGGGCCATGGCTTGATGACGGCATCCATAGCGGTCTCTCCGTTCGACCGGCCTTGAGGCCGGGATGTCACCGGGGCGGCCGCATCAGTGATAGCGCGCGAGCGAGCATCCCACCCATGCGCGCCAACCGGACGCCGCATTCCCATTTTACATGGCTCTGCCATGCAAACCCGTCTGGCGGCGTAAGCACTCTTCTCGCGCCGACGGGCCGCTCCCTATATATTCCTTCGCAGCAGGCCCGCAATTGCGGTGCCGCCGTGTCAATCGCTTGTCGACGCCCATGTTGAACGAGGTCTATAACAGTCGAATTCTCGAATTGGCCGGCAACATTCCCCGGCTGGGCCGCCTCGATAACCCCGATGCGACGGCGACTGCCCATTCCAAGCTGTGCGGCTCGACGGTTACCGTCGACCTGAAAATGGACGGCGACACCGTCACGGACTTCTCCCATCAAGTGAAGGCTTGCGCACTGGGCCAGGCCTCTTCGTCCATCATGGCGCGCAACGTGATCGGAGCGAAGGCCCGCGAATTGCGTGACCTTCGCGAGGCGGTGCGGCGCATGCTGAAGGAAAACGGTGCCCCACCGAGCGGCAAGTGGGCCGATATTGCCGTACTCGAGCCCGTGCGCGACTACAAGGCGCGCCACGCTTCCACGATGCTGACGTTCGACGCCGTGACAGCGGCTATCGATGAGATCGAAGCAAAGCGCAGGACCGCGATGGCGGCCGAATAGTCCGCTCGGGGAGCGCACATTCGCCGCTCGGTCCAGCCTGTGATCAGAGCGCGTAGGGGTGCTTCCCTAGCGCTGTTCATCGCATGTTGGAGTCCCGCAGCATCCTCGGCCGATTGCGCCCGCGAGAGCGCGATACTCGCCGACGAGCAATCGCAGCTGCCTCGTCTCGATGTGGCCTCGCCGGCCGATCGGCCGCCGTATTGCATCACGCTCGAAACCCTGATGGCCTTTGCCGCCCGCGTGAAGGCGCACGTCGCGCGTTGCCCGAGCTCGAATTACGCGCCGGCCCTCGCCGATTGGGACAAGATGCAGGCCGGCTACGCCAAGCTGTTCAACCGCTACCGGTGTAGGCGGACGCGATAACCCGCCGGTGATCGCCTCGGCTTTGCGGGAAGCGGCCCCCGACTATTCAGCGGCGATCCAACATGGCGTTAGTCCCGCGCCGCCGCGGGCTGGCCGACCGTTGCCAGCGAGGTTGTCGATTTCGGCGGCGGGCTTCCGCCGGCCTCGCGCTCGAAGAGCGCGTCGGCGGTCGTGAGCTTCATGCGGCGGAGTTCGTCGGCGGAGAGCCGATACAACGGCTCCCAGGGCGGTATCCGCAATGCGGTCTCCAGCAGCTCGCCACTGCCGCCCATCTCAATGGTGTACTGCACGAGCCGGCCGATGTCGCGTTGCACGATGTTGAGCTCCTCGGCCGAATAGTTCGATTCCAGCGCCTGCTTGCGCTTCTTGCCGAGCCAGATTTGATGCACGAGCACGTGCGCCTGCGGCGGGACGTAGCGGCGCGCGCCGGCGAGCAGCAGGAAGGCGCACATCGATTCACAGTTGCCGTCGGGCGACAGCGTCGCGCGACGATCGCCGTTGGCGGCCGGCGGCAGCGGCGTCGTCTTGCCGATGGTGGTCACCATGTCGAGATTTCGAATCGCGCGGCCGAGCGCGAGCGTCCCCAACACTGAACCGCCGTCGGAATCCAGCACCAGGACTGCTCCGCGCGCATTGGGATCTTTCGCGAAGGCCTCGAAGTCGCGCGGGGTGTCGGCAGTGAGGTAACCCACCGCGGAAATCCAGACGCGGCAGTTGGCTCCGCATGCCTGGGCAGGTCCCTCGCGCCTCCATTCGAAGCGCATCGGGCCGCTGCCGCTGTCTTCCTGGGGTGTGGGTGGTGCGGAGAATGCGTGGACGATGCCACAAGCAAGCGCGAATGCGCTCCAAAGGAACCGCAGCATGCTGACCCTCATGAATGGCGCCTCGCGCGACGCTTCTTGGTCGACGTCGGTCGAAGACACCCAGTGTCCCTGAGTTTGCCGGTCTGTTTTAGAGGTGACGGAGATTCGGGTCTAGTCCGAAAACGCGCTCAACAGCGGCCAATGTTCCCGTAGAGCGCATGACCTGCCGGGCGGGCATCATTATCTTACGGGGGTACAAAGATACGGGTTTGGGGCTCGTTCATGGAACTCCAATGAGCCGGCAGGGCCGTTTGAGCGCTCTTCTGGGCCATTTTGGCGCCGGCCCGGGCCTTTTCGCGCGGGGACTGATCAAGGTTTACCGGCATTCTGTTTCCGCGCTGACCGGCTTTCATTGCCGGCATCTGCCGACTTGCTCCACTTACGCCGACGAGGCGATCGGACGCTTCGGCCTGTGGGCGGGCGGGTGGATGACGCTGGCGCGGCTTTCACGCTGTCATCCGTTTGGGACCTCCGGGCTCGATTTCGTTCCGCCCTCGCTGCCGGGTCACGCGCGCTGGTATCTACCTTGGCGCTACGGCCGTTGGCGCGGCACCAACGCCGGGGTCGAGCTTGCGCCGCCGCCCGGCTGAGACCGGGCGTTCTCCTTCCCTGCCAAGCAGCCCACTGCGTTGCGCGGTTTATGCGCATCGTATAATCGTGATTTTGCTTTGCCGCCTCGCTCCGCGCGGCGGCGTCGCCCGGACCGACGCGGAGACCGTCCGGCCACGCTTACCTGCATTCGTAGGCAGCGAGTGAGCAACAGGAGCAAACGATGGTCGCGCTGACCTTCCCCGATGGCGCGCGGCGAGAGTATCCGAAGGGGTCAACCGGTCTCGACATTGCCAAGAAAATCTCGCCGTCGCTCGCCAAACGCACGGTCGCCATGGCGCTCGACGGCGTGCGCGCGGATTTGAACGATCCGATCGAGCGCGACGCTAAGATCGAGTTCCTCACCCGCGAAGATCCGCGCGCGCTGGAGCTGATCCGGCACGACGCCGCGCACGTGCTCGCCGAAGCGGTGCAGACGCTGTGGCCCGGGACCCAGGTCACCATCGGCCCCGTCATCGAGAATGGCTTTTACTACGACTTCTTCCGCAACCAACCGTTCACGCCGGAGGATTTCGACGCCATCGAAAAGAAGATGCGCGAGATCATCGTCCGCGACAAACCCTTCACAAAAGAAATTTGGCCCCGCGACCAAGCCAAACGCGTGTTCCGGGACAAGGGCGAGCTGTTCAAGGTGGAGCTCATCGACGCCATCCCCGAAGATCAGGAGATCAAGATCTACAAGCAGGGCGACTGGTTCGACCTCTGCCGCGGGCCGCATTTGACCTCGACCGGCAAGGTCGGAAACGCTTTCAAGCTGATGAAGGTCGCGGGCGCCTATTGGCGGGGCGACTCCAACCGCGAAATGCTCAGCCGCATCTACGGCACCGCCTTCGCCAAGCAAGAGGAGCTCGACGCCTACCTCAAGCAGATCGAAGAGGCGGAAAAGCGCGATCATCGCCGGCTCGGCCGCGAGATGGACCTGTTTCACTTCCAGGAAGAGGCGCCGGGCTCCGTGTTCTGGCATCCGAAGGGTTGGACGCTTTATCAGATCCTCGAAGGCTATATCCGCCGCCGCCAGGCCGCTGCCGCCTATGTGGAGGTCAACTCGCCGCAGCTCATGGATTCCTCGCTCTGGGTCGCCTCGGGACACATGGCGACCTTCCGCGAAAACATGTTCCTGACCCAGCCGCGCGAAGACGACGAGCGCACCTTCGTCGTCAAGCCGATGAACTGCCCGGGTCACATTCAAATCTTCAAAAACGGCCTGAAGTCCTACCGCGACCTGCCCTTCAAGCTTGCGGAATTCGGCAAGGTGCACCGTTTCGAACCCTCGGGCGCGCTGCACGGGCTCATGCGCGTGCGCGCGTTCACGCAGGACGATGCGCATGTGTTCATCACAGAAGGGCAGATTGCAGCCGAAGCGCTCGCCATGAGCGACCTGATCCTCTCGATCTACGAAGACTTCGGCTTTGCCGATGTCACGATCAAATTCTCCGATCGCCCCGGCAAGCGCATCGGCGAGGACGCGGTGTGGGACCGATCGGAGGCCGCACTCATGCAGGCGTTGAAGACCTCCGGCCGGCCCTGGACGCTCAACAAGGGCGAAGGCGCTTTCTACGGGCCCAAGCTCGAATACGTATTGCGTGACGCCATCGGCCGCGATTGGCAGTGCGGCACGGTGCAAGTCGATCTCAACATGCCCGGCCGCCTCGGGGCCTTTTACATCGACGAGCATTCGAACAAAGTGACGCCGGTGATGCTCCACCGTGCGATGTTCGGCTCGCTCGAGCGCTTCATCGGCATTCTCATCGAACACCACGGCGGCCATCTGCCGCTGTGGTTATCGCCGCTGCAGGCGGTTGTCGCCACCATCACCGACGATGCCGATGCTTATGCGCGCGACGTGATCGCCGCCGCGCAACAACTGGGGCTGCGCGTCGAAGGCGATCTGCGCAACGCGAAGATCAATTACAAGGTGCGCGAGCACTCCCTTGCCAAGGTGCCGGCGCTGCTGGTGGTGGGCCGAAAGGAGGCAGCCGACCGCACGGTCTCCATCCGCCGCCTCGGCAAGGAGGGCCAGAGCGTGCTGGCGCTCGACGCCGCGCTGCGAAGCCTCGCTGAGGAAGCGGTGGCGCCGGATATGCGAAGCATAAAGCAGGCGGCGTGACCCGCCCTGCTCGGCGTCTCGCCGATTTCAACAATTCCGATCGCGCCGGGATCGTTGCTGCGATCGCGAGACGCTGTGACGGCCACAGCCCCAGCGCAACAGCGGCCTCTCCGGTGGGGCAGGCTGCATGAAACGGTCGAGCGGCGACGGCGTGAAGCGGTAGCGCTCCCGGCCGGGCTGATCGCCCGGTGGCACGAGCGGCGCCGCGTTGGCTGCGGGAATGCCGGCCACCAGCACGGTCACGGCGATCCGGCGCAGCTAGCTCATGGAATCTTTTGCCTCATGTCGCGCGACCCTGCGGCCGCACGTGGTCCGACGCCAGCGGCGGGTCGCGAGGTCGGCGCCTGCGCTCCAGAAAAAAATCCGACCCCGTCAACGGGCGATGATTTCGACCTCGCTGTCCACGCCGTTGACAACACGGAAATCGCCCTCGTAGGTCCTGTTATCGTTCCGTGCGATGGCGCGATATTCCCCCTCCGCCAGGATCACGCGCGGAAAGGCGCCGATCGATTCCTTGATCACGTCGCCGCCGGGCGTGAGCACCGACCATTGGGTATTGGCGCGCGCGTCCCCACCACGCTCGTTCACGAGCTTGAGCGTGATGATCGCGGCGCGATGGGTGATCGTGGCGTCGGTCAACTTGGCGACCTCCACGCGGATGTCCGAGCGCACCGTTGCATTGGCGTCGCCGTAGTTCGAGACAATGTGGTAAGCCCCCTCCGGCAGCAAGACGATGTCGCCGGTCATGATCGCGGTGGCAATCGGCCGCTTATCGCCCGGCTCGAACTGGCTACCTTTGTAAAGGTCGAACGAAATCTGGCCCTGCGGGATGCGCGCATCGCCGACCCGGCCTTCGATGCGCAGTCCGCCGGCGGGGATTTCGAACACATCCTTCATGGTCTCGGCGCGCACCTGCACAGCCTTGGTGACGCTGGCCAGCCCGAACCCGGCGCTGACAATGTAAGGCCCGGGCGGCAAGACGAACGTCGGCGCCGGTCCCTTCTCCTCTTTGACCAGCCGCGGCAGGCCGTCCTGTTCGGTGCGATAGACCCGCCAATGCAATCCGCTGTTGATCGCCGGCAGATCGCGGCCGAACCGCGCACTGACTGCAAGCGCTCCCTGTCCGGCTGGGACGGGCGGCGCGGCGAGCGCATTTGGCACGGCATGAGCCTGTACGGCCGGGTTCGTCGTGCCCGGCAACGATTGCAGCATCGGTCCTTTGGCCGCTGCAGACGGCGCCAGATTGCCGCTCGGAGGAATGAGGCTTTGCGCCGGGCCGGGCGCAACCGACGGTACGTCCAGCGGCGGCCGGGGCGCGAATGAACTATCCGAGCCACTGAAGAACTGCGCGCCGGCTCCGGCGGGAAGCGCCGCGAGCCATATGCCGGCGGCCACAACGAGTTGGCCCCCCTTGCGGGTTCTCGTCCCCCCGATGCCCATGGGCCGCGGTTTTCGGCCGCAATAGCGGCAAATTCAAGCCATTGGCAGGCGGTTTGTCACCATTGCGGCGCTTGTGCTACGCGCAACTGTTGCCCGCCGGCCGCGCAAGTTGCGGCCGTTTTCAGGGGCGCAAATCTTCCCCGCCCGTGCGCGGATCAAGCCAT
>DATNNX010000098.1:0-2293 GCA_035601615.1 Xanthobacteraceae bacterium | reverse complement strand
ACCGCGAGCGCTTTGAGCGAGCCGCCTTGAATAGCGCCCAAAAAAGGTCCCAAGCTCTCCACGATCATCGAGATGCGTCCGCCCACCAGATCCTGCAGCCCGGCCGCCGCGCCGGCGTACGGAACAAAGCGCAGCTCGATGCCTGCTTGGCTGCGAAAGCGTTCGGCCGTGAGGTGCGGAAGCGTGCCGCGTGCATTGGCGGCGTAGAGGATTTCGCTCGGCCGCCTCTTCGCCAGCGCGATCAAATCTTGAAGCGAATTGACGCCGAGCGAGGGCGCCACCGCGATCACCATCGGTTGCTCGGCGACAAATCCGATCCGAACAAAATCGCGATCGAGGTCGAACGGCAGATTTGGAAACATTTCCGGCATGACGATGAAGGCAGAGGTCGCCGGCATATAGAGCGTGTAGCCGTCCGCGGCGGCGGATGCCGCTTGGCGGGCTGCAACGCTGCCGCCCGCTCCGGGATGATTGAGGATCACCACCTGCTGCCCCCACAACCGGCCGAGCGGCTCGGCCACGATGCGCGCGACCACGTCGGGGCCGCTTGCCGCCGCGCCCTGGGTGATCAGCTTCACCGATCGTGTGGGGTAGTCTTCCGCTTGCGCCGCAAATCCCACGAGGACGCAAAAGAGCAGAAGCACGCTCATCGGCAACCGCGACCTGCGCGTTTGCATTCCTCTCTCCGCTAGCCCGCCCTCAGTCGGTCAGCTTAGGAGCGCGTGAGCAGCTACCTGACCAGCCGATTGCTGTAATCGAGAAGGAAGGCCTTGATCTCCGGCTTGACCTTGGCGAGCGCGGCCACCATGGCCTGCGCCTCCTCGCCGGTCACGAGGATGGGCTTGGTCTTGACCACGTTGGAATAGTCGCGGATGAACGCGGGGTCCTTCCACAATTCGACGAAGGCGGATCGCATCAGCGTGACAAGGTCGTTCGGCGCCTTCGGCGGCATCAGCGCGGTACGGAACATCGCGACCAGCGGGTCGCTCCCGGCGCGTAAGACCTCATAGGCGAAGCCAGAAGGCTGCTTGCCGCCTTTCACCGTGGCGTAGAATTGTTCGAATGTCGCCAAATCGGGAAGCGCCGCGCTGCGCGGATAGCTGCCGTCCTTGCCGCGCGGCGCAAGCTGCCACAGCGGCAGAACGAGGTCGCCCATGGTGGGCTCGACCGAAGCGGTCCAGCCCGGCAGCGAGGTGTTGGCGAATTGGCCTTCGTTCTGCAGGATCGCGGTTTCGACCTCCTTTAGGCCGCGATAGGCGGGGATCGGCCGGTATTTGAGTCCCAGGAGGTCGAGCGAGAGCGCCTGGTTGATGGTGTTGCTGTTCTGCGCGTTGAGCGAGAGCGCCTTGAACTCCTTGGCCTGCATGATGTCGGTCGCAACCTTAAGCCCGGGCGGCGTGTCCTTGCGCGCATACGCGACCAGCGGCTCCTCCACTGCGGCGAGCATCGCGAAATCCGCGTAGTTGACGCGCAGCGCCGGATTGCCAAGAAGCTGCGCGACGACGTCGAGGGTGAAGAAGCCCATGGTCTCGCCGTCGGGCGCGGCATCGGCGAGCTGATTGGTGCCGATCACGCCGCCTGCGCCGCCAACGTTCTTGATGACGATGCTTGGTTTTCCGGCAATGTGCGCGGGCAGATGTTGAGCGACGATGCGTCCCTCGATGTCGCTCGGCCCGCCCGCCGGATAGTTGATGATCATGGTAAGGGTCTTGCCCTTGTAGAACTGGGCATGCGCGCCGTCTGGAAAGAGAAGCGCCGAGAGCGCGACCAGCAGGACCAACCCTTTTTGCGTCATAGATTCGACTCGCGTTGCCGCTCGACAGAACGTTATTTCTTCGCCTCCGCTTTCGATCTTTTCTCGCTTGTTGCAAGCCGGAACGGCTCGAACGTCGGTTTGTAGGACTTCTCGTCGAGGAATTGCCGCAGGCCCATATTGTAGGAATCCTCCTTGTCGGCCGCTTTGATGGCTTTGCCCTTTTCGGCGAGGTAATCATAGGCCTGCGGGACGTCCATCGTGCGCACGTGGCGGATCGCTTGCTTGGTGGCGCGCAGCACGGCCGGACTTTTCTTCATGAGCTTCTGCGCAAGCTCAACGGTCGCCGCCTCGAGCTTCTCGGCGGGAACCGCGTAGTTGATCATGCCGATGCGCGCGGCCTCTTTGCCGTCGAACGGCTCCCCGAGGCAGGCGTAATAGAGCGCGTGGCGCGGCAGCACCATGTCGGAGACCACCTTGGAGACCAGCGCGCCCGGGAGAATGCCCCAGTTCACTTCCGAGAGCGAGAAGGTCGCGTCC
>DATNNX010000097.1:0-4725 GCA_035601615.1 Xanthobacteraceae bacterium | reverse complement strand
TAGCGTCAACCCGAGGCGCGAGAAATCTGTTGGCACGCCCCATCACTGCGTTCTGCTCGTGGATCAGGCTGGGAACATTGCGCAGCGTCGCCGCCAGCACCGGCGGGATGGTCGGATAACCGCCGAAGCCGACGACCGCCGAGGGCCGCGTGCGCGCGAGCAGGCGTAAGCACTGTAGCGTGCCAATGCCGAGCATCACCGCTGTGCGCACCAGTGACAGCGGATTACGCCCACGCACGGTCGCGCTGGTGATGATGTAAATGCCGCGCGCCGGAAATGTCTTACCGTAGCGCTCCGCGCGGTCATCGGTGGCGAGAGCCGCGCCTACGCCGCGGCGATCCAACGCCTCCGCGAGGGCTTCGGCGGGAAACAAATGTCCGCCGGTTCCGCCGGCGGCCAGAAGAACAAACGGCACGGGATTCCTTCCAGGGATTCAATCAGGCCGGCTTTTCGGCGGGCGCGAATGCCGCCTCCCTGACAAGCAACTCAGCGCGCGGACGCTCGCGCGTCAAGGCGAGCAGCATTCCCATGCCGTAGGCGAGCGAGATCATCGATGAGCCCCCGTAGGAAATGAACGGAAGCGTCATGCCCTTGGCGGGCATGAGATGGAGGTTCACCGCCATATTGATGGCCGATTGCAGGCCAAGCAGGACGGCAAGGCCGGCTGCGGCAAAGCGCGCGAACGGATCCTCGGCGCGCCTGGCGTGATGCAGGCCCCGCAAGACGATGAAGGTAAACAGAGCGACGAGCAGCAGACACAGTACGATGCCGAATTCTTCGGCGGCGACCGCAAACACGAAATCGGTATGACTCTCCGGCAGGATGCGCTTGACAGTGCCCTCGCCCGGGCCGCGTCCGAACCAGCCGCCGCGCTGGAAAGATTCGAGCGCCTGGTCGATGTTGAAGCTATCGCCAGAGGACGGGTCACGGAAGCGTTCGATGCGACGCGCCACATGCGGGATGAGCATATAGGCGCTTGCGAGCCCGATCGCAGCGGCGCCCCCAAGCCCCGCCACCCACACGAGCCGCATACCGGCGAGGAAAAACAGGGCGCTCCATACCAAAGCGATCAGCATCGTCTGCCCGAAATCGGGCTGCAGCACCAGCCCGGCGATAGCGAGGAACAGCAGCGCGAGCGCCAAGGTGTTCGCGGGCATTTCCGGCCGCCGCGCGGATTCTCCGAACAACCAGGCGACCAGGATGACGAAGGCGGGCTTGAGAAATTCCGAGGGTTGGATGTTGATCCCGAGTAAGACGATCCATCGGCGCGCACCCTTGACCTCGGCACCGAACTGCAGCGTGGCCGCAATCAACGCAAGGCTGACCACGAAAACGATCATCGCAAGGCGCCGGATGTGACGCGGCGGCAGAAACGAGATCGTCAGCATCACGGCGAGTGCTGGGATGAGGTAGAGCACGTGCCGTCCGACGAAATAGAAGGGATCAAGGCCAAGCCGGGACGCAACCGGTGGTGACGCGGCCAGCGAAAGAATGATCCCTGCGAGCATCAGGGTGAGCAGCGCGGTCAGCAGCGAGCGGTCGATCGTCCACCACCAGGCGGCAAACCGCGTGCGTTCAAGACGCGAGACCATCGAGACTCCTCGAGAGGACGCGGGACCAGTGGTGCCTGGCGTTGGTTGACGGAGCCTTAACGGCCAGCCGGAGAGCCAGGAGCCAACGAGGCTATATGGACCGCCCCGGCGTGACGCCCGGTAATGCGCGTACCAGTTCACGGAATTTGTCGCCGCGCACCTCGAAGTTGCGATACTGATCGAAGGAGGCGCAGGCCGGCGACAACAGGACCACCGGCTCGGACACGTCGGAAGCTTCGGCGTCGGCGGCGGCCCGCTCCACCGCGCGCTCGAGCGTCCCGACAACGATGTGGGGCGCGTGTCCTTCAAGCTCGGCGACGAAATCACTTGCGGCCTCACCGATGAGATAGGCCTTGCGGATCCGCGGAAAAAAAGAAGCGAGCGAGGCAATGCCCCCGGTCTTAGCCCTGCCACCGGCAATCCAGAAAATGTCAGAGAAGCAGGCCAGCGCCTGCGCAGCGGAATCTGCGTTGGTCGCCTTGGAATCGTTAACGAACAGTACGCGGGCCTTGCGTCCGACCTCTTCCATTCGATGGGCGAGGCCCGGAAAGGAAGCGAGTCCCTGCTGGATGGCGTCGGCGGAGAGACCGAGCGCGAGCGCCGCGCCGGCGGCGCAAGCGGCGTTCTGCGCATTGTGCACGCCACGCAGCGAACCGATGCCGCCGATCTTGGCGATGGCACACGCCGCACCGTCGTCCGCCAGCATGATGTTTTCGTCCTCGACGTAGAGCCCCGCCGGCAGCGGCCGGCGCACGGAGACACGCGCGAGCTTTTTACCGGCCCGCTCGATGCGATCGGCCACGGCCGCGCACCAACGATCATCGACGCCGACGATCGCCACGCCGTCTTCCTGCACGCCGGTGACGAGCCGCTCCTTGACCGCTGCGTAATGCGCGAGCGTTCCGTGACGGTCGAGATGGTCCTCCGTCACGTTGAGAAGAATACCGACCGAGGGATCGAGCGTCGGCGCGAGGTCGATTTGGTAGGAGGAGCACTCGATTACGTGCGCGCGAGTCTCATCTGGCGGGGCGAGCGAGAGGATCGCGGTGCCGATGTTGCCGCCAATCTCAGCCTCGCGGCCGGCCGAGCGCAACAGATGCGCAACGAGCGCGGTGGTCGTCGACTTGCCGTTGGTCCCAGTAATTGCGACCAAGGGTGCTCTCGCCGCACGGGCCCTGCGCTCGCGGCAAAACAGCTCGATATCCCCGATCACCTCGACGCCGGCATCGCGCGCGAGCCTCACCGTCCAGTGAGGCGCCGGATGCGTGAACGACACGCCGGGCGCGAGCACAAGCGCGGAAATTCTCTCCCAGTCGACTTGCCGCAGGTCACCGCTGGGAATGCCCGCGCTCGTCGCCTTAGCGACGGCTTCGGCGCTGTCGTCCCAACCGATGACGTCCGCGCCGCCCGCGAGCAGGGCGCTCGCGCTTGCCAGTCCCGACCCGCCGAGGCCGAAGATGGCGACCTTCTTTCCGGCAAAGGCGGTGATAGGGACCATCACCGCAGCTTGAGCGTGGACAGCCCCACCAAGGCGAGCACGACCGAAACAATCCAGAAACGGATCACGATCTGCGGCTCAGTCCAGCCGAGCTGCTCGAAATGGTGGTGGATCGGCGCCATTCGAAACACGCGCTTGCCTGTAAGCTTGAACGACACCACCTGCACGATGACGGAGACCGCCTCGAGCACGAACAGGCCGCCGACCACCGCGAGCACGATCTCGTGCTTGGTGGCGACCGCAATCGTGCCGATCATCCCGCCAAGCGCGAGCGAGCCGGTATCGCCCATGAATATGGAGGCCGGCGGCGCGTTGAACCACAGAAAGCCCAATCCCGCCCCTATCACCGCGCCGCACAGCACCGCGAGTTCGCCAGTCCCCGCGACGTAGTGGATGTTGAGGTAATCGGCGAAGAACGAATTGCCGGCAAGATAAGCGATGAACCCGAAGCTGAGCGCGACGATGATGACGGGAACGATAGCCAGTCCGTCGAGGCCATCGGTGAGATTTACCGCGTTGCCCGCGCCGACGATGATGAACGCGCCGAACACGATGAACAACCAGCCGAGCGGAAGCACGAGCTCCTTGAAGAAGGGAAAGGTGAGCGACGACGCAAAGGTCTGGCGTCCGATGGAAGCGATGGCATAGCAGGCCGCGGCCGCGATCAGCGCCTCGAGGACCATGCGCAGCTTCCCGGAAAAGCCGGCATGAGTCTGCTTGGTCACCTTGAGATAGTCGTCGTAGAAGCCGATCGCACCGAAGGTGAGGGTGACGCCGAGCACGATCCAAACGTAACGGTTGGTGGGATTAGCCCACAGCAGCGTCGAGACGACGGCGCCGAACAGGATCATCAGTCCGCCCATCGTCGGCGTGCCCTTCTTGGTCACGAGATGCGACTGCGGTCCGTCGCTGCGGATCGGCTGCCCCTTGCCTTGCTTGAGCCGCAGCAGGTCGATGATCGAGTGACCGAACAGAAAGACGAACACCAGCGCGGTGAACATCGCTCCGCCGGTACGGAACGTGATGTACCGCAGAACGTTGAGCGGCCCGATCGTATCCGAGAATGCGGAGAGCCAGTACAGCATGGGTCAGCCGTCCACGGTCGAAGCTTGCGCGGGCGCGAGAATCGGGGTCTCGCGGCGATAACGGCTCTGCAGTGCCTTAACTATGGGTGTCATGCGGGAGCCGAGCGAGCCCTTGACCATGACCGCATCGCCGGGCTGAACCGCGGCAAGCACATCCGATTCCAGTGCGGCCGAGGTTTCGGCATAGCCGCCCTTGCGCGAGGAGGGAAGCGCCTCCCACATCGCGCGCATCAACGGACCGCAGCACAACACCAGATCGATCCCGTGCGCCAGCGTCGCCACCGCCAATTCGCGATGCAATTCGGCGCCGCGCGGGCCGAGTTCCAGCATGTCGCCGAGAATCGCGATGCGGCGGCCAAGCGGGCCGACATTGGCCTGACCGAGCAACGCGAGCGCTGCGCGCATCGAGGCGGGGTTGGCATTGTAACTTTCGTCGATCAGAAGCGCCGTGCCGCCCGGCATGTAGAGCGTCACGCGGGAGCCGCGCCCGCTCGCCGGCTGCAAGTCGACGAGCGCCAGCGCCGCGAGCGCAAGGTCGGCGCCGACCAGC
>DATNNX010000096.1:0-43722 GCA_035601615.1 Xanthobacteraceae bacterium | reverse complement strand
GGCCTCCCCGCCCATGATGCCGGCGAGCGACTCCACGCCCTTTTCGTCGGCGATGACGCAGATGGTGGGATCGAGCGAATAGCGCTTCCCGTCGAGCGCAACCAAGCTTTCGCCCTCGCGCGCGCGCCGTACCGTGAGATTGCCGTGCACTTTTGCGGTGTCGAACACGTGCAGGGGGCGGCCGCGATCGTAAGTGATGAAATTCGTAATATCGACCAGGGCATTGATCGGGCGCAGCCCGATCGAGATCAGTCGGCGCTGCAGCCACGCCGGAGAAGGGCCGTTGCTCACGCCGCGCACAAGCCGCAGCGCAAAAGCGGGACAGAGCGAAGGCGTCATGCCGAAGTCGAGCGCCACCGCCACGGGGCAGGGGAACTCTCCTTTCACCGGCCGAATGCCTCTGTCCCGCAACTTGCCTATGTCGGCCGCGGCGAGATCACGCGCGATGCCGCTGACCCCGGTGCAGTCGCCGCGGTTCGGGGTGAGATTGATCTCGATGACCGGATCGTCAAGTCCCGCCCATTTGGCATAGTTCGCCCCGACCGGCGCATCCGCGGGAAGCTCGATAACTCCCTCGTGGTCGTCGGAGATTTGCAATTCGAACTCCGACACCAGCATGCCGCGGCTTTCGACCCCGCGGATCTTGCCGATGCCCAGCGTCATGTTTTTGCCCGGGATGAAGGCGCCGGGCGGCACGAATACGCCTTTCATGCCCGCGCGCGCGTTGGGCGCGCCGCAGACGACCTGGACGCTCTCGCCCGCGCCGGTATCGACCATGCACACGCGCAGGCGGTCCGCGTTCGGATGCTGTTCGGCCGAGATCACTCGCGCGATGGTGAATGGCGCCAGCACCTTGCCGCGGTCGGCGACACTCTCGACCTCGAGACCGATCATGGTGAGCTTGTCGACAATCGCTGCAAGTGGCACCTCGGTATCGAGGTGCTCCTTCAGCCAAGCAAGCGTGAATTTCATCATTCCGCGGACCCGGGACTATTCCCTCCTCCCGAACGCCAACCGATCCGGCGATTGACGTATGGCGAGGAGTTGCAGCGGCGCGATCAGCCGCTCAATCCTCCCGCGAGAGTTGGGAAGTCGAGTGGCCGAAAACCATAATGTGAGAGCCAGCGCACATCGGCCTCGAAGAACGGGCGCAAATCCGGCATGCCGTATTTGAGCATGGCGACGCGATCGATGCCGAGACCCCAAGCGAAGCCCTGATATTCATCGGGATCGAGCCCGCAATTACGCAACACGTTCGGATGCACCATGCCGCAGCCCAGAATCTCCATCCAGTCCTCGCCTTCGCCGAATCTGACTTCCCCCTTGTCGCGTCGGCACTGGATATCGACCTCGAGCGAGGGTTCCGTGAACGGAAAAAACGACGGACGGAAGCGCATGTTGACCTGATCAACCTCGAAGAAGGCTTTGCAGAATTCCTGCAAAATCCATTTCAAATGCCCGAGATGCGAGCTCTTGTCGATCACGAGCCCTTCGACCTGGTGAAACATGGGTGTGTGGGTCTGATCGCTGTCACTGCGGTAGGTGCGCCCGGGAATGATGACGCGGATCGGCGGCTTCTGCGCCAGCATCGTCCTGATCTGCACCGGCGAAGTGTGCGTGCGCAGGAGAAGCTGCGACCCATCGGGCTTCGGTTTGAAAAAGAACGTGTCTTGCATCTCCCGTGCCGGATGATCTTCGGGGAAGTTGAGCTTGGTGAAGTTGTAATCGTCCGTCTCGATGTCCGGTCCTTCGGCGATCGCAAAACCCATGTCGGCGAAGATTGCGGTCAGCTCATCGACGACCTGAGTAATCGGATGGATGCGCCCGACCTCCGTCGGCGGCTCGGGCACGGGCAATGTGACGTCCAGGGTCTCGGTGTTGAGTCGCTGATCGAGCGCCGACCGTTTCAGGGCCTCCTTGCGCGCGGCGATCGCAGCGGTGACACGGTCCTTGAGACCGTTGATGAGCGCCCCCTGCTCCTTACGCGCTTCGGGCGACATCGTGCCCAGCGTCTTCAGCAGCGCGGATATCGAGCCATTGCGGCCCAGTGCAGCCACCCGTACCGTTTCGAGCGCCGGTTCATCACTCGCGTTTGCGACGGCGGTGAGAAGTTCGGTCTCGAGCGCACGCAGGTCGGTCATCGATCTTCTCAACTGCGCCAGCGCAGCGTCTTGGGCTCGAGCGGATTGACGAATGCGCGCCCTTCTTCCTGCGCGGCAATCCATTCATCTTTGACGCGCATCCACCAGCGCGCTTGCGTGTCGGCATCGTTGATGAGCATCAAGCGCGGATTATGCACAAGGCCCTCGCGCTGTTTCACCACCACTTGGCGATCCTGGTCGAGAAAGGTGTGCATGAATGGCTTCAGCAGCGGTGCGAGCGGCGCCATCCAGCCCGGGGAGGCCCAGAATATCTGATATACCTCGGTAGACTCCTCGGTGATCGGCGTAATCGCTGTAAGCCCCACGACGGCGTGGCGCTCGCCATGCACCTCCTCGATGCGCAGCCCCGGAAGCTTGTAGGAAATCTCCGTTTCGACGTGTCGCCCGAGCAGCTTGTACACCAGATTCTGTGGCGGCAGTTGATGGCGCACCATTCGCCAGCCGAGTTCGATTGGCTCGAACTGCTTCTCTTTCGGGCGCAGCTTTCTCGGCTGATGCTTGAACCACCACGACGTATGCACAAAGCCGGCATGCGTCGGATCCATGAGACCGAAAGCGGCGTGGTCGGTCGAGCAGGGGAATGGCAGCATGATCGCCGCCAGCGGCGCAGCATCGTCGGAAAAGATCGGCATGCGCGGCGGCTCCGGCGCGCGCGCAGCGGCTTTATCCGCCGGCGGGAAATAGACCCACACCAAACCCTGCCGTTCGACGCACGCATAGGATCCGCAACGAATCTTCCCGAGATCCATCACTTGGCCCTCCCGCAGCGAGGGGATCTCGACACAGGTGCCGCTCACGTCGAAGCGCCAGCCGTGGTAACAGCAGGCAATGATCTGGCCGTCGAAGCGGCCGTAGTGCAAGGGGATACCGCGATGGGGACAGATGTCGCGCAGGGCAAAGACGCCTCCATCGCGGTGCCGACCAATGAGCAGCGGCTCGCCAAGCAGGGTCTTGTGCACGACCTGACCGCGCCGCACGTCGGCGCCCATAAGCGCGACGTACCACAACCCGCGCAGAAGCTCGGCCTTGAGATCGTGCATGATACCGTCCCGTCGGAGTCCGCCCGCTCCGTCACGTCGGCATGAACGGCAGGTCGGTGTCCCCGGGCTTGCCGCCCGCCTGGGTCAGCATGCAATGCACCTGGCCGCGATGGTGGGTCTGGTGATTGAACATGTGTGTGACCAGAACCCATCTCGGTTTGCGCAGGTGCGACTTGATTGCACCGGAGTAATACGCGAGTTCGCCCGCCAGCCATTTGGGATCGAGGCGGTCCGCCCAGTCGATGACAACCGTATCGAAGGCTTTGCGTTCGTGCTTCAACTCGTCCCAATCGTCATAAAGCGACACGGATTCGGGGATGCCACCACCTGGGGATGGCATGCCGGCAAGGCGGCTCATCCATGTGCGATCGGCCCAGAGCAGGTGGTTCAGCGTGGCGTGGATCGAGCCGAAGAACGCCCCCCGCTCGCGGCGGCGAGCGGCCTCGGATAACGCATCGGCGATGGCATAGAGGTTATCGTTTTGCCAGCGGTTATAGCGCGCCATGCATTGCATATAGCCGGGATCGATCATCGTCGCGTTCGAAGGACGAACGAGTAACGCTCAATCCTCCGCCCTCTCCTCGTCACGCCGCGATTGCGGATTTGGCCTTCTCGACAATTGCGGCAAACGCCGCGGGCTCTCGGATCGCAAGATCGGACAAGACCTTGCGGTCCACCAACAAACCCGCCTTGCCGAGGCCGTCGATGAACCGGCTGTAGGTGAGCCCGAAGGGCCGCACTGCCGCGTTGAGCCGCTGGATCCAGAGCGCGCGGAAGGTGCGTTTGCGACGCTTGCGATCTCGATAGGCGTATTGGTTTGCCTTCTCTACCGCCTGCTTTGCAATGCGAATGGTATTCTTGCGCCGCCCGTAATAACCCTTGGCGGCCTTCAACACTTTTTTGTGCTTGGCGTGCGCGGTGACGCCGCGTTTGACGCGTGCCATGGCTAACCTCCTCTTGACCTGGCGCTTGGCTGGCCGCCGCGGCGGCCCAGCGGGCAATCAACCGTTGGGCAAATAGTATTTTTTGATCTTATCGCCGTCGGTCTTGAACAGCACCGCGGTCCCGCGCAGCTGACGGATCTGCTTGTTGGTGCGTTTGATCATGCCGTGACGCTTGCGGGATTGCTGGTAAAGGACCATCCCCCTTGCGGTCACTTTGAAGCGCTTTTTGGCGCCGGACTTGGTCTTAAGCTTGGGCATTTGGCTCTCCTTTGCGGCGGCAGGCAAAAGGGCCCAACCGACGGCTTTATGCTCTTGTGAGCTGCTGATGCACCATCGCCACGGCAGCCCTTTCGGCCGGGCGACGGAAGGGCGGCGTTATGGCAGAGGCCACCGCGAAATACAACCCAAAGCGGATTAAGCGGCCAAATCGGCTCGAAGCTAGAGGCGCGGGTTCAAGTATGGAACGGTGAGCGATCGGGCCCCACGTGGTGGTGCACGCGCAGGATGCCATCACGGGAGCGCTTGCTCCCGTCACCTCGGCGCCAGCACCATCACCACTTGGCGACCTTCGAAGCGCGGTTCCTGCTCGACCTTAGCGAGTTTGGAGGTATCGTCCTTGACGCGATTGAGAAGCTGGTAACCAAGCTCCTGGTGCGCCATCTCGCGCCCGCGAAAGCGCAGGGTGACTTTCACCTTGTCGCCCTCTTCAAAAAAGCGCTGCATCGAGCGCATCTTCACGTCGTAATCGTGGTCGTCGATCATCGGCCGAAGCTTGATCTCCTTGACCTCGACTATCTTCTGCTTCTTGCGGGCTTCCGCCGCCTTCTTCTGCGCCTGGTATTTGTATTTGCCGTAATCGAGAATCTTGCAGACGGGCGGAGACGAATTGGGGGCAATCTCGACGAGGTCTAGTCCGGCCTCCTGGGCCTTGTCCAAGGCGATCTGGATTTCAACGGAGCCAACGTTTTGGCCGTTCTGGTCGATCAATTGGACTTCACGAACTCGGATCTCCTCGTTGATGCGCGGGCCGTCCTTTGGGGCGGGTTGCGCGGGTCTCATGGGGCGACGAATGGCTCTGCTCTCCTCTTGTCATTGCAACAGTCCTGCTGCTGCAGGCCCAAGAAAGATCGGGACAATCCGCGCATAAGTCAACGGCTTTCCATGGGTCGGCGACCGAACTGGCCCGGAGCCCGCAATCATCCTTGCGCTAGGGATATGGGTCGCTCGCGGCCAACGCGGCGATCTGGTTCAGGAGGACGTAATGCGGGCGTAGGTGGCACGCTCTTCGTCTCTTGCTAAAGGTCGTGCTGAAGCAGCGCGCTATAGACTGCGTGGGTTGCGAGTACGGCGCTATGCGGAGCAAACATGTATTCGGCGAAGTGGCGTGCGCGCGCGGCCATCGTACGGTACGCGGCATCATCCAGGTTCAATGCCTCATTGAGCGCGTGGGCAAATTCACTTGCATCGCCCGGCTTTACCAACCATCCCGTCCGCACCTCTTCCGGCATTTCCGGCGGCGCGACCACGTGTTCGGGCAAGATGCCGATGTCCGACGTGACGACCGGTCGGCCTATGGCTTGCGCTTGCGCCACCACGCGGCCGAGTGCCGGAGGCTCGATCGCGGGCACCACCACGGTATCCGCGAGGGCCAAGGCCGCCGGCATATCCCTGCAGTGTCCCATCTGCCGAACCAGCGTCCGCACACCTCGCTCCTGCGCTTGTTCCATGACCGAGCGCGCATATTTGCGATGACTGCGATGTTCGCCAGCGAGCACGAAGACAAAGCCACGCATGCCGCTGTCGAGCATGACGCGCGCGATCTCAGGCACGATGAGCTGCCCATTCCAGGGCGCGACACGTCCGGGAACGAGCAAGACCCGTGCCGCCGGCGGAATTCGCCAGGCGTTCCGCAAAGCCTCGACCCTCGCGGAATCAATCGCGGCCGGATCGAATGCGGCGATGTCGATGCTGCGTGGAATGATGGTGAGCCGCTCGCGCGAAATCTTGTGGCGCGCGATCACGGGCGCGGCGGCAAAGTTCGACGGCGTGATCACCCAATCGCCGCGCGCGAGCCCGGCGGCCCAATATGCACGCAGGCGGGAAGCCGGCGGAACGTCGGGCAACGTGGTGACGAGCCAGACCAAGGTCCGCGCTGTTGCCATGTTGGCGATCCACGCTCCGCCAGCGCTTTGCGCGTGTACGATGTCGATCCGCTCCGAGGCGATCAGGCGTTGCAGAGTGCGGGCGCTTTTCCTCAGCTGGAACGGATTGACGGTTGCATTCACGAGGGGAACCCATTCGCCGCCGGAGGCCGTGAGCTCCGCAACGAGCGTGCCATCCTCGGCTGCCACGATGGCCCGCGCGCCGACTTCTCGCAGCACCGCGGCCACGTTAAGCGCGGTGCGGGCGACAGGCTCCTCGCGCAACGCGGGCACGATCTGTAGGACCGTCGCGCCGACCAAGGTGCGCGGGTGTATCTCCCGGTCCTCGTTGCTCACGGAGTTTTTTCCCTCGCTCCGCGGCGGCTTGTTTGCTGTTCGGGCATGCTTGTATTCAATGGCCGCACGGGCCCGAACACGCCCGGCGACCGCCGCGATCGTGGCCCCCGAGGTTGGACTCCGCAGATGAACGATGTTTGCCTCAAATTTTTGAGTGTTGGAACCGGCATTGCGGCGCGCCAAATCGCCGTCCGCCGGCGCGAGGGAGCCGCTCCCGGCCTGTTCTGGCTCGGCGGATTCAAGTCAGACATGACAGGCACCAAAGCCGAGGCACTCGATCGGTGGGCGCAGGAGAATGGCCGGGCGATGACGCGCTTCGACTATTCCGGCCACGGGGAATCTGGCGGCAATTTCACCGAGGGTACGATCGGCCGATGGCTCGAAGAGACGCTCGCGATATTCGACGCATTTTGCCGCGGTCCGCACGTCGTTATCGGCTCGTCAATGGGGGGATGGCTGGCGCTGCTGCTGATCCGCGAACTCGCGCGCCGCACGCCAGCAGATGCGCGCGTGGCGCGGCTCGTGCTGATCGCGCCGGCGGTGGACTTCACTGAGGAGTTGATGTGGAAACGGTTCCCGCCGGAGGTCAAGCGCGAGATCGAACGAACCGGCGTCTGGGCCCGGCCGTCGCAGTATTCCGACGAGTCCTACCTGATCACCCGCGCTCTCATCGAGGAGGGACGCAAACACCTTCTGCTCGACAGCATGATCGAGACCGGATGTCCGGTGCGGATCCTCCATGGAGTGCAGGACCCCGACGTGCCGTGGCAGCACACGATCGAGCTGACCTCTCGCTTTGCCCGTGACGACGTCGTGCTGACCCTCGTAAAGGACGGAGATCATCGCTTGTCCCGGCCGGAGGACATCGAGCGGCTGATTGCCGCTGTAGCCGAGTAGCAAAAGACCGCTAGCCGTGCTGACGACGACTGTCCGCGGGGACCTCCGCGCGCTCAGACTTGGTGTAGTTCCTGATCACGCCGGCAATCCTTAATCGGTAGTCGGAGAATATTTCGGCGCGGCCCGCGATCTGCGCGCGGCGATGCTCCTCGATATTTCTCCAGGCGTTCACCGCCGCTTCGTCGCGGAAGAAGGAGAGCGAGAGCATCTTGCCGGGCTCGTAGATGCTCTCGAACCGTTCGACGGAGATGAAACCGTCGATCTTATCGAGCAGCGGCCGCAGCTCGGCCGCGAGATCCAGATAGCGTTGCTTGTGGCCAGGCTTTGGCCAGACTTCGAAGATCACGGCGATCATTGAATACCTCGTGGAGGGAACGGTTACATCGGCGCGCTTTTCTGCGGCGGAGCCATCGGGACTTTCCTAAAAGCACTCGCCGAGCCCCCGCCCAATACCAGCCATTTCAACAGAACCGAGGCTCAGGTGACCGGCCTGAGAAACGTCCGTTCCTCACTCAAGATGAAACGTCGTTCCTGCGCAAACCGAAAATTGGCCGCACCTTCAGAATCGGCTTTCAGTCGCGCGCGGTAAGCCTCGTAGGCGGCGAGGCTATCGAACGAGATCAGACCATAAGCAATGTTATTGGTGCCTTCATGCGGCATCCAATAGCCGAGGAGATTTCCACCACACTTTGGGATGATAGAAAGCCAATGCCGCGCGTATTCTTCGAAGGCATCGCCTTGAAACGGATCCAGTTTGTAACGGATGAAAACCGTAAGGGTCATGGCAGCCTCCGGTGACCAGGTTCTGCATTTTGCTGCACCTTCGATATGGCACGTTTCGGAAATAACCGAACTATGCGCGCGGGAACACGACCCCGCCCGCCGCGCTGCGCGCTGATGTTCGGCTGAGTTCTAGGCCGACGTTGCCGGTTCGGCCGCCGAGAGATGATCACCGGCTTTGTAAAGTGCGCACAGGCCATCGCGGTAGGTTGGATAGCGCAGCTTCACGCCGAGCACCGCCTTGAGCTTATTGTTGCGCGCGCGAATGCAACCCTCATAGAAGCTGAGCGCCATGGGCGACACCAGGTTGCCGGCGTCCTCATAAGGAATCTCCGGCGGCGGCGGAATACCGATGAGACGGGCAGCAAATGCGATTTGATCGCTCGGCGAGGCTGGCTCATCGTCGACGATGTTGAACACGCCCTCGGCGCCACGTGCGAAGGCCGCATCGATCGCCTGCGCGATGTCATAGACGTGCACGCGGTTTGAGACGTGTCCGGGCTTGGCGATGCGCTGCGCGGTGCCGTGCAGGAGCCGGACCATTCCATTGCGTCCCGGACCATAGATGCCGCCGAGTCGCAGGATTGCGACCGGGAAATTTCGCTTCCTCCCGAGCGCCTGCCAATCGAGTTCGGCGGCGATGCGCGCGCCGCCTCGGCGTGCTCGCGCCGGTATCGTTGGTGCGGTTTCGTCAATCCACGTGCCGCCGCTATCCCCGTACACCCCGAGGCTCGACAGATAGACTACGGACTTAAGTCGCGCCGCCCGGGTGATCTCGCCTTCGAGCATGACGAGCACGGGATCTCGGCCCTCTGTCGGCGCCGCCGATATGAGCAGGGCATCGGCGGCCAAAATGGCGGCCTCGAGCTCGTCCGATGCAGATGTGCCGTCGAATTGCAGCATGTCGACCGACTTGCCGCGGGGGCGTGCTTTCCCGAGCGCGGCGGCATGGTCCGCGTTGCGTGTGGTTCCCAAGATACAGTCGAAGCGCGCGCCGAAAGCGCTGACATAGTGCCGGGCGCAGTAACCAAGCCCGAGACAGACCAGCGTGGTCATCAGGTTGCCGCCGGCTCGAGCGCCGCCGACCATTCCTCCAGGACTAGCGGTTCACTCTCACGCGGGCGATGCTCCATAGCCAGCGCGGCGAGCCGCTCGGCGGGTAGAAGTCGGCTCAGCGCCCATACCGCTGCGCCGCGCACCAGCGGAGAGGGATCGTCCAACAACCGCATAGCCTCGGGCGCAAGCATCGCATCCCCCGCGTTGCCCATCGCGATCAGCACGTTGCGCACGAAGCGATTGCGGCCGGTGCGCTTGATCGGCGATCTCGAAAACAGCTTGCGGAACTCGGCATCGTCGAGACGGGCCAGATCGGCGAGTCGAGGGGCCGTCAATTCCTGACGTGCCGCGAGTTTGCTCTCGCGGCCGGCCTGCGCGAATTTGTTCCACGGGCACACCGCCAGACAATCATCGCATCCGAAGATGCGATTGCCGATTGCGGAGCGTAGTTCACGGGGAATCGGGCCCTTGTGTTCGATGGTGAGGTAGGAGATGCAGCGGCGCGCATCGAGCCTATAGGGCGCGGGGAACGCCGCGGTCGGACAGACGTCGAGGCAGGCCTGGCAAGTGCCGCAATGATCGCTCTCGGGCGCGTCCGGCGGTAGCTCGAGCGTCGTGAAGATCGCGCCGAGAAACAACCACGACCCGAATCGGCGCGAAACCAAATTCGTGTGTTTGCCCTGCCAGCCGATACCGGCAGAAGCAGCAAGCGGCTTCTCCATGACCGCGGCGGTATCGACGAAGACCTTCGCGTCGCCGCCGGCTTGCACGGTCAGCCAGCGCGCCAGCGCCTTGAGTCGCGGTTTGATGATCTCGTGGTAATCGTAGCCTCGGGCGTAAATCGAAATGGCGCCGCGGTCGCGACTGCGCAAGATCGTGAGCGGATCGCCGTCGGGCCCGTAGTTGACGCCGAGCATGATGACGGAGCGTACCTGCGGCCAGAGCTCGCGCGGGTTCCCGCGCCGTGTCGCGGTTGTTTCCATCCAAGCCATGTCGCCATGGGCGCCTTCAGCGAGGAACTGCCGCAGCCGCTCCGGCGCCTGCGGGATCGAGTCCGGCCGTGCGATGCCGACGATATCGAAGCCGCGCTCAAGAGCTGCGCGCACGAGCGCCGCCTTGAGCGCCGAGGCATCGCTCAGAAGTCGAGGTCGGCGTAGGTCGGTGACGGCGGGATGCCGGCCAGCGTCTCGGCCAGGATCGGGCGGAACGACGGGCGAGACTTGATCTGCGCGTACCAGGTCTTCGCGGCTTCGTCTTCGTCCCATGGCACGTCGCCCAGATAATCGGCGGCCGATAGATGCGCGGCTGCGGCGAGGTCCGCGTAACTCAGCCGCGGACCTGCGAGCCAATCGCGTGTGCGCACCAGCCAGCCGACATACGCCAAATGATACCGCATGTTGTGGCGCGCCGCTCGGATCACCTCGGTATCCGGTGAGCCGCCGCCCGCACTCGCCGGCATCCGCCGCTTATATAGGCGCTCCATGGTCAACGGCCCGCTGACCTCCACAAAAAATTTGTCGTTAAACCAGCTCATCAGCCGACGTACTTCGACGCGCGAGCCCACCTCCCGCGGCAGCAGACGCTGCTCACCGAGCTCGGCTCCTCTCGTCTCATCCAGATACTCGGCGATGATGGCCGCCCCGGGAACCGGCGGACGACCCTCCTCCACCGCCACCGGAGTCGTGCAGGCGGGGTTGAGAATAAGGAACTCTTCGCGGCGCTCCCACACGCGCTCCTCGACCGTCCTTGCTGCGATACCGTATTCGCCGAGCGCCAGCCGCACGAATCGGGAATGCGGGCAGAACGGGTGATGGAACAGCGTGAGCATGCGGCCGTACTGATTGCGGTGGGCCCCGCGCTGGCGCGGCGCCGGTCACGTTAAGTCGCTTTCGATCCGTTTGGTAGGATGAGCAGCGCGCAACCTGTGCAATGTTCACCTTTTCCCGTTGCTCCAAGGTTAATGATGCGGGAAAAGGGCGTCTTCCTCATCTTCGCCGGCCGCTGCCGTGCGGCGACGGTCCTCTGTCCGCGGAGCCATCATGTTGTTGGAACTGTTCAAGGCATTCGTGCTGGGCGTGGTCGAGGGGTTGACCGAGTTCCTGCCGGTGTCCTCGACCGGCCATCTGCTCTTGGTCCAGCGCTTTTTCGGTTTCGACGACGCGGATTTCGGCAAGACCTTCGCGGTCCTCATCCAATTCGGCGCAATCCTTGCGCTGTTGTCGATCTATTTCTTCCGTATCTGGCGGCTTGCTGCCGGTATGTTTAGCGATCCGGCGGCTCGCCGCTTCGTCATCGGGGTGCTGATCGCATTCCTGCCGGCGGCGGTGGTCGGCGCGCTCGCGCACGACATTATCAAATCGGTGCTGTTCAACGTTTGGATCGTCTGCTTCACGCTCATCGTGGGTGGTGCGATTCTGTTGTGGGTTGATCGGCTGGATCTCGACACGCGCTACTATGAGGCCACTAAGTTTTCTCTGCCGATGTATTTCGGCATCGGCTTGGCGCAGTGCCTATCCATGATACCTGGAGTCTCCCGCTCAGGAGCCACGATCGTAGCCGCCATGCTGCTGGGCGCCGACCGGCGCTCGGCAGCGGAATTCTCGTTCTGGCTCGCCATGCCGACCATGGCGGGAGCCTTCGCCTATGACCTGCTTAAGAGCCGCGGCCAGATGAGCATGGATAATACCATCCTTGTGGCGTTCGGATTCGCAGTATCGTTCGTGTGCGCCTGGATCGTAGTGAAGACGTTTCTCGACTATGTGCAGCACCATGGTTTCGCTCTGTTTGCTTGGTGGCGCGTTCTCGTCGGCGCGCTCGGGCTGATCGCGCTGGCAGTGGGATACTGAGCGTTTCATCTTCGCGCCAAATAGAGTGCGCGAACCCCTTCGTTTCGGTTCGAGCTCGCATTGTTCCGGCGGACGGCGGCTGAGTCCGGTTAGCGCCGGTACCGATCACTCCCCGCCGCACCTTTAAACTGGCCGCTCTTGCGGAACCGCCACAGGTAAGAAGGGACGACGGCAGCCATGGCGAGCGGCTCGATGCCGAGTGCTTCGATGGTGCGCCGTTCGCGCTTCGCGGCCTCAGAGACGATGGTGTCGCGTCGTAGCAGCTCGACCTGGTCGGGCGTCAATAACGGCTTGGGCAGGAACTGAAGCAAGCCGGCCTGGAACTTGGCAAGCGCGAACGGGATCGGCACCAACAGGCGCCGGCGCTCGATGACCGCGAGCATGAACTGCATCAGTTCCTTGAAGTTGCGCACTTCCGGTCCACCGAGCTCGTAAACTTCGCCGTCTCTGGAGCGCCCTTCCATGGCGGCGGCGATCGCGCTGGCGACGTCCCCGGCAAAGACGGGCTGGAACCGGGTGTGGCCGCCACCGATGAGGGGGAGAGCCGGGGAAAAACGGGCGATGGTCGCAAACCTGTTGAAGAAGTCGTCTTCGGGGCCGAACAGGACCGAAGGCCGCAAGATGACCGCCGATGGCACGGTGCCGAGCACCAGTTTTTCGCCCAGTGCCTTTGAACGTGCATAGTGCGAGGCGCTTTCTGCGTCGGCGCCGATCGCGGAGACATGAATCAAGCGCGCGCCGAATGCTGCTGCTGCGCGCGCGACGGCTTCGGCCCCCGCGGACTGCACGGCATCGAATTGTTGACGTCCGCGCTCGAACAGAATGCCGACAAGATTGATCACCACGTCGGCCTCGCGCGCGGCCGCCTCAACCGAGGCCGGATGGCGCACGTTGGCCTGCACGGCATGGATCTGGCCGACCCGGCCCAGCGGCTGAAGGAAGCCGGCAAGCTCGGGACGGCGCACCGCGACACGGATGCGGTAGCCAAGTTTCGCCAGCGCGCGCACGACGTGACGGCCGAGAAAACCCGAGCCGCCGAATACGATGACGAGTGTCTCGAGCTGAATGGCGGTCATGCTCGCTCAAAATCCCTCGCTCGCCGAATACAGGATCGACTTGATGCTGTACAGGGCACGCCCATTTGACAACGACGGGCCTGCTCCGTACCTAATCCGCGCAAAGCCCAGGTGGCGGAATTGGTAGACGCACTAGTTTCAGGTACTAGCGCCGCGAGGCGTGGAGGTTCGAGTCCTCTCCTGGGCACCAGGTTTGTTTCGGTGCATGCGCCGCCATGACCGTCCGCTTGCATCGCGGTGATCTGCCCGACCTTTCACGCTACCGCGGCGCTGCGGTAGCGATCGACACCGAAGCCATGGGGCTCGATCCGCACCGCGATCGGCTATGCGTGGTTCAGATCTCACCGGGTGACGGTTCCGCCGACGTGATCCAGATTCCGGCGGGCGCCCGCGAAGCACCGAATCTGACCAAGCTTCTCGCCGACGGGACTAGTCTCAAGATCTTTCATTTCGCCCGCTTCGATCTCGCCGTGCTGTACAAGCGTCTCGGCGTCATGCCCTCCCCGGTTTATTGCACCAAAATCGCCTCGCGCATTGCCCGCACCTACTCCGACAAGCACGGCCTCAAGGACCTGGTGCGTGAACTCTTGGGCATCGACCTTTCGAAGCAGCAGCAACTCTCCGATTGGGGCGCCGAGGTGCTGAGTGAGGCGCAACTCGCCTATGCGGCCTCCGACGTGCTGCATCTGCACGCTCTCAAGGAGAAGCTCGACACGATCCTGCTCCGGGAGGGTCGCGCGGACTTGGCCGCGGCGTGTTTCACTTTCCTGCCCGACCGGGTGCGGCTCGACCTTGCCGGCTGGGCGGGGGAGGACATCTTCGCCCACGCCTAGCCGTTCGCGCTGCGACAATCCGAATGGATTGGTAACCAATCCGCGCTATCTCCTTCCGCCAGTGTGCTTTTCCGGCCGGATCCGCGCCCCTGTCTCCGTCCGGCCATGCCGCGCGGGGGCCATATTTGCGCGCGAGCATGGGGCTAGAACGGGTTACTATCGCCAGTGGGGCCGCCTGATTCTCTGCGGGCGGAGGGGCTTGGGGATGAATTCTCTAACGGCCGTATCCGAGGTCAAGGAGCGAGCGCCGCGGGTGCTTGCCCGGTTCGGTCGTGGCGATGGCGATCGTGCTTTCCGCACCGCCGTGCGCCATAGCCGGCACGTACGCGTCCTGCGGCTCGCCCTTCCGCTCACCGCCGCCGTCGTCTTGGTCGCGGCGGCGGCCTTTTCGTTCCTGTTCAAGCCACTGCGCATGCTCTCGGGCATGCCGGTCGACATCGGTCGGATGGTTGTGTCCGGCACCAAGATCATGATGCACCAACCGCGTCTCGCCGGTGTGACGCGCGACAACCGCCATTATAACATGGTCGCGCAGGCCGCCGCTCAAGATGTGACCAAACCGGACATGCTCGAGCTACAGGGTGTCCATGCGACCATGGAGATGCGAGACAAGGTCAGCTTCGAAACTACCGCAAAGGCCGGACTCTACAACACCAAGACGGAACAGTTGACGCTGAACCAGAACGTCGTGGTCACATCTTCGAGCGGCTATCAGGCATTCCTCAACGAAGCGGTGGTCGACGTTCGAGCCAGCAGGATCGTTTCGGAGAAGCCGGTCGAGGTGAAGACGGCGACATGGACCATCAGCGCCAATCGCATGGAGGTCAGCGAGTCCGGTGATCTCGTGCGCTTCGATCGCGGCGTGTTTGTCACCTTGTTGCTGGACAGCACGACGTCCGGCGCCGGCGGGGGGGCGCGCAAAAAATGAGAGGGTGGGTAGCACGGCTTTCGCGCGCCCGGGTTGTAGGCGCGGCGATCACCTTTGCCTGCGCGATTTGGGCAACGGATGCGAGTGCACAGAAAAATCAAGGCCCGCCCAACGCGCTGCAGGGCTTCTCGCAGAACCGCGACGAACCGGTGAAGATCCGGGCGGCCTCGCTCGAGTTTCGCGAAAAAGACAAGAAGGCAACCTTCACAGGCGACGTCTACGTGCTGCAGGGCGACACCGAAATGCATTGCAAGGTGCTCGTCGTTTTTTACGAAGAGGAAACCGATGCGCGCGCCGTCAAGACGGCCGAGCCGGGGCCGGGAGGCGACCGGCAAATCCGGCGCATCGAGGCCAAAGGCGACGTCGTCGTTGTACAAAAGGATCAAAATGCGACCGGGGACGCCGCCACTTTTAACATGCGCGAAAACACCGTCACGCTGGTCGGCAATGTTGTGGTGACGCGGGGTGCAGACGTGTTGCGCGGCCAGCGGTTGACGGTCGATCTCACCAGCGGCGTGTCGAAAATGGACGGCGGCCGGGTCGATGGCATATTCCAAGCCGGGCCGCGAGCGCCTCCTGACCCGCGCAACAGCGCGGAAAAAAGCAGCCCGGCGGAGAAAAGATGACGTCGCTCATCCTGGCGCGCACGGCCGCGCGGCCGAGCTGCGACGGGACAGACATGGATTGAAAGCCGTTTGGAATATGCCGGCCCTCGTAGCTTAGGGGCAAGGCCGGGATCCGCCGCGCGGTCGATAAGACGGTGCGGCCCATTCCACTCGGCTGGTTTTGGCGGGGCTTTAAGGGCAGAGGCGTGCTCAACATTCTCGCGTTGTTTCGACACCGTCGCGCGCCTCGGCCTCGACGCAAAGCGGGCAACGGCGCCTGGCAGGACATTGGCCTGACAAGTCTGGGCGGGCCGATGCCGGCTGCCCGCACCAAGAAAGCGGCTCCAAGCCGGCCCAACCCGCGCCGAGAAGCCGTCCGGCAGGAGCCCTCGCGCGGGTATCTGGCCGCGCACAGTCTCGAAAAGAGCTACGGGGGACGGCGCGTGGTCGACGGCGTGAGCGTCTACGTGCGCCGCGGCGAGGCGGTCGGGCTACTGGGACCCAACGGCGCCGGTAAGACGACGGCGTTTTACATGATTACGGGTCTGATCAAGGCTGATCGCGGTCATATCGAACTCGACGGGCAAGAGGTCACTCACCTTCCCATGTATCAGCGCGCGCGGCTCGGTATAGGTTATCTGCCGCAGGAAGCGTCGATCTTTCGCGGCCTCAATGTGGAAGAGAATATCCGCGCGGTTCTCGAAGTCGTCGAGTCGGACCGGCGTCGCCGCGAGGCCGATCTCGACGCGCTGTTGGATGAGTTCGAGATCACGCGTCATCGCAAGACGCCCTCGATCGCGCTTTCGGGCGGAGAACGTCGCCGGGTCGAGATCGCCCGCGCGCTCGCGAGCCGGCCGAATTATATGCTGCTCGACGAACCGTTCGCCGGCATCGACCCTAAAGCGGTGGTCGAAATCCAAAGGCTCGTGCGCCGTTTGACCACCCGCGGCATCGGCGTGCTCATCACCGACCATAACGTGCGCGAGACGCTCGACCTCACCGACCGGTCCTACATCATCTATTCGGGCCAAGTCCTCATGGAGGGCCGCAAGGACGATATCGTGAACGATCCCGAGGTCCGGCGCCTCTATCTCGGCGAAGAATTCCGCGTCTAACGGTTGTCCCCGCTGTTATGCGCGCCCTGCCGCGCGCTTAGCGCTTGCCCCCTAATCCTGGTATACAGCGGGCCAGGAAGGCGATAAGCAAGAATTGGACCAAGCGCCCCTCGCGCGCTTGCGATCGATTTGGTTGAGCAGGACAGCCGTCTCAGAATGCCCATGGCGCTTACCCAGCGACTCCAGCTTCGGCAGAGCCATGCCCTCGTAATGACGCCGCAGCTGATGCAGGCCATCAAGCTGCTGCAGCTCTCCAATCTGGACCTGGCCGCATATGTGGAAGGGGAGCTCGAACGCAATCCTCTGCTGGAGCGAGCTGGAGAAGGCGACGGAGCTGGGGATGCCGCAAACCCTGACGTCTCGCCCGAGCCCGGCGCGGCCGATTGGATGGAGCCTGCCGCTCTTCGAAACGGCGACGCAGCCCCAGATCAGCCCGCCCTCGATATCGACGATGTTGCTCCCGCCGATGCCGATGCCGCGCTCTCGCGTGGCAACGGCGAGGGGCCGATGGGTTACTCCGAATGGGCCGGCACGGGGACGGGGGGGCGCGACAATACCGACTACAATCTCGAAGCTTTCGTGTCGGTCGAGAGCACGCTCGCCGACCATCTTGCCGAGCAGCTCGCGCTCACGCTCTCCGATCCGGCCCGCCGCATGATCGGGCAATACCTCATCGATCTGGTCGATGAGGCCGGCTATCTCAATGGCGACCTCGCAGCGGTCGCGGAAAAGCTGGGGGCGCGCCTTGGCGAGGTCGAGTCCGTGCTCGCCATTCTGCAGGGCTTCGATCCCCCGGGCGTTTGCGCACGCAATCTCACGGAGTGTCTTGCCATCCAGCTCAAGGAGCGTAATCGCCTCGATCCTGCGATGCAGGCGCTGCTGGCTCACCTCAATCTACTCGCCAAACGCGATCTTGGTGCCTTGCGCCGCCTCTGCGGCGTGGGCGAGGAAGACTTGACCGAGATGATCGGCGAAGTTCGCAAGCTCAATCCCAAGCCCGGTCTTGCCTTCGGCTCGACCCAGGTGCATCCGATCGTGCCGGATGTCTTTGTGCGCCCGGGCCGAAGCGGCGGCTTTGTCATCGAGCTCAACTCCGACACGCTGCCCAAGGTGCTGGTCAACCAGACCTATCATGCCGAAGTCGCCAAGACCGCGAAGAGTGAGAAGGACAAAACCTATCTCGCCGGTTGTCTGCAGACTGCGACTTGGCTCATGCGCGCGCTCGACCAGCGGGCCAAAACCATTCTGAAAGTATCGACCGAGATCGTGCGTCAGCAGGACGCCTTCTTCGTGCGCGGCGTTCAGCATTTGCGGCCGCTGAACCTGAAGACGATCGCCGATGCGATCAGCATGCACGAGTCCACGGTCTCGCGCGTCACTGCCAACAAATACATGGCGACCAACCGCGGTATCTTCGAGCTCAAATATTTCTTCACCTCGGCGATTGCCTCGGCGGACGGGGGCGAAGCCCATTCAGCAGAAGCGGTGCGCCACCGGATCAGGCAACTGATCGACGCCGAAAGTCCCACGCACGTGCTGTCCGACGACACTATCGTCGAAAAGCTGCGCGAGGCCGGAATCGACATTGCCCGGCGGACCGTCGCAAAATATCGCGAGGCGATGCGAATTGCTTCGTCAGTGCAGCGGCGGCGCGAGAAACAGGCTTCTCTGGGCGCGGCCTCCTGACGCACCTTCCATGATATTGTACTCGGACCTTTTTTGCGACGAACTGGGGTCCGCCGCAAAGCACTCGTCTGCATGCGCGGCGTGACCCGCCTTGTATATCCAGCCACGATGGTCGACCATCAGCCATCGGAGCGCGATCATGCCACTTCGCGTGTCGGGCAAAAATATCAGCGTCGGCGAGGCGCTGCGCGAGCGCATCAATACGCGTGTCGCGGAAGCGATGGCCAAATATTTCGACGGCGGTTTTTCCGGACACGTCACCATAGGCAGGGAGGGATTCGGCTTCCGCACCGAGTGCGTGGTCCATCTCGATTCCGGCATTGTGCTCGAGGCTGACGCGCTCGCGGCAGATGCTTATGTCAGCGCCGATCAGGCGGCCATGCGCATCGAAAAGCGGTTGCGCCGGTACAAGCGCTGGCGCAAGGACCGCCGGGCGGCACGGCCCCCACGGGAAAGCCCTTGATCGCGACGCGCTCAACCGTCCTGGGATCGATACATCAAGCGCAATCGGCGCCGCGCCTGCGCCTGGATCCGTCCGCCAGTGCCCACCGAAAAGGACGCCATTGACGGGCCACCAGCGGCTACTTATGGTCCGCCGCCTTTGCGATGCCGAGCCCTGTCGAGCGCCCCATCTCCGGAAAGCTCCATGCTCCTCACCGATCTTGTCGCGCCCAATGCCATCATTCCGGCACTGAAGGTCAACAGCAAGAAGCAGATCCTGCAGGAACTGGCGGCGAAGGCCGCCGAGCTCTGCGGCCAAAGTGAGCGGACCATCCTGGAGACGCTGCAGCAACGCGAGAAGCTTGGTTCGACCGGCGTGGGCAACGGCATCGCCATTCCGCACGGCAAGCTGCCCAAGCTCAATAAGCTGTTCGGATTGTTTGCTCGGCTCGAAAGGGCTGTCGATTTCGAGGCGCTCGACAGCCAACCGGTCGATCTGGTGTTTCTGCTGCTCGCACCGGAAGCCGCCGGCGCCGACCATCTCAAAGCGCTCGCGCGCGTCGCACGCCTGTTGCGCGACGCGGATGTCGCACGGAAATTGCGCCAGTCACGCGATGCCGAAGCGCTCTACGCGGTATTGGCGATGCCGTCCGCTTCGGCGGCTTGAGTCCAGCGACGGCTCAAGGCCGCGCCTTCAAAATCATATAACGCTGCAACAGCACGAGCCCGGCGATCCGAACGGCGAGTTCATCCATTTTGATCGTGCGAAGCCGTTCCAAAATCACGGTCTTGAAGCGGCTACCCTCACGAAACATGAATTCGTCTGCTTCCACGAACTTGATCTCGACGCCTGCCGCGCGGGCGATTTTTCGCAACTTCGCCTTCGTCGGATAGTTGTTGAAACGCATGATTTCGATATTGCTCCGCAGGCGATGACGCCAATCCGTTTCGGTGCGGCGGAGGAACGCAATCCAGGCGCAAAGGGTAAGATACGAACGGCTGAAGCAAAGCCAGGGAATCGGAAGGCCGACGTGCCCTTCCATAAAGTTGTTCGGGCCGGGAAAATGATGCACTGATATCGCTCCCGGTTTGAGCACGCGGACGATCTCCGACATCGTCGTCGCGTAATCGAAAACATGCTCGAAGACTTGATCGCTGAAGCAGAAGTCGAATGTGCCGTTCTCGAACGGCAGCCGATACTTATTCAGGTCGAGCAGTTTCAGCCGGCGCGCGACTTCGGCCGGGGGCCTTTCTGCGACGTGCCAGTATTTATCGAAGTCGCGGCCCCAGTATTCGAGCACGTCGACGCCGAACGCATCGTAGCCCTGCTCGAGCAGACCGCGCACCGAATCGCCGATCCCGCAGCCGAAATCGAGAATCCTCGCGCCTGGCGACAGGCGCAGCCCCAGCCGCGCGGTGGCAAAGCGCAAATGACGCTCTGCCGCTCGCGCATGATCGGCGGCATAGGCGTTGGCGATCTTTTCACGCGCCGGGAGCTCACCGGCGTAGGGGGAGCACGTCATCGCGGAAAGTCTAGCGACTTTCCGCCCGCCTTCAAACGAGAGCTCAGTGCAAGCTGACGGTTTCGATCTCGCGGTCCGCCGCGTCCGCAATCACCGCTTCGCGGCTGTCGGCGAGCATGATCGGAGTGCCGTTGGCCGCATAGAGCACGAAGACCTGGTGTCCCGGCGGGAGCAGCGGCGCTTCCGCACACAGGAATGCGACTTCCTCGGAACGAATGGACCGAATGTAGGCAATCCGGCTCTCGCCCAGGGCCGCAAATCGTTCGGCCGACATCGACGGATCGAACATGGCACCCTCCTCGCGCTTTCGTTGCGCGTGGTCGCACTATCCTTCACTTCGAACGTTATGGCTGTACCCGGGACCACACAGTTGGGCCGAATATTCCCGGCGCCCCAGTTAGGCCGGCGCCGCGGCCTTTTCTGCCTGTGTCCTAGATCACACAGTCGGCCGAAATCGTGCGCGGGCCGAGCAAACTCAGTGCACGCTGACGGTCTCGAGCTCCTGGCTCCAGGCGTTGGCGATGGCGGCCTCGCGGCTATCGGTGAGCATGATCGGGGTGCCGTCGGCCGCGTGCAGGGCGTAGAGCAAGGTACCGGGTGCGAGCTGCGGGGCCTGCGGGAATTGCTTCTGCACGTCCTCGGAGCGGACCATCTTCACATAGGCGATCTTGCCCCCGCCCAGAAGCGCGAGCGCTTCCGGCGAGATCATGGGGCCTCGGGAGGTGATGTTGTTGTTAGTCATAGCACTCGACTCCTTCTCGATTCAACGCGTCGAGCCCTGCTCCGGTTCAATCACGATTGGTGATGTTGACCGTCTTGACGACCCGTTGCGGTTCCGGCCGCACGAGATCGATCAACAGCAGCCCGTTCTTCAAGTCCGCGCTCAGCACTTCCATCCCTTCGGCCAGCACGAACGTGCGCTGGAACTGACGCGCAGCGATGCCGCGATAGAGATAGTGGTGCTCCTTGTGGTCCTGCTGACGTCCGCGGATGACGAGTTGGCCCTCCTCGACCGTCACGTCGAGTTGATCGCGAGTGAAGCCCGCGACCGCCAGTGTGATCCGCAGCCGCTCGGGTTCGTCGTTCTGGCGGGCAATCCGCTCGATATTGTAGGGCGGATAGCCGTCGGCGGCCTTGGCGACACGATCGAGCGCACGCTCGATCTCATCGAATCCGAGCAGGAAGGGGCTGGACAGAGACGGAACTCGGGACATGGTCTCAAAGCCCTGACGAGCGACTTTGAGGGGCCCTTTCGGCGCCCCCTGACCGCTGGCGGACGCTTCCACCGGCGATCCGTCGGGAAATATGGGGACTCCCGGTCAAGCCCGCAAGAACGTCAGCGCCGCCCCCGCACCCCCAGGCGGGCCAAAGGCGCCGCCCTCACGCATTGAGCACCTGGCGCCGCCACAGTATTGATCACGGGCTTGCGCGCTGGAGGACACGTTGCGAATTGCGATCATGGGCTCGGGAGGCGTCGGCGGGTATTTCGGCGCGCGGCTCGTTCAGGGGGGTGCTGATGTTCATTTCGTCGCGCGCGGCACACATCTTGCCGCCATGCGCGAGCGCGGGCTCGCCATCGAAGGCGGCCCGCAGCCGGTCCACCTGCCCAAGGTCAACGTGACCGACGATCCCAAGACCATCGGTCCCGTCGATGCGGTGATGTTCTGCGTCAAGCTGTGGGACACCGAGTCTGCCGCGCGCCAACTGCTGCCGCTCATGCAGCCTGCGACCGCCGTCATCTCGTTTCAAAACGGGGTGCAGAAGGACGACATGCTGCGGCCGATCGTCGGCAAGGAAGCGCTGGTGGGCGGCGTCGCCTATGTCGGCACCACCATCGGCCGGCCCGGCGTCATCGTGCAGACGGGCTCGGTGGAGCGATTGGTATTCGGAGAATACGATGGCCGCCGCTCTGCGCGCGTCGAAGCGTTCTACGCGGCCTGCCGGCGCGGCGGAATCAATGCCGAGATCAGCGACGACATCCGTCGCTCGATCTGGGAGAAGTACGTGTCGCTCGTCGCCATGTCCGGCGCGACCACGAGCATGCGCCAGACCATCGGGCCGATCCGCGGCAATCCGCTCACGCGGCAATTCCTGCTCGATCTCGCGCGGGAAGTCGTCGCGGTGGGACGCGCCCACGGCGTGGCGTTGCCCGAGGATTACGCCGAAGCGCGCCTAGCGTTCTTCGACTCTTGGCCGCCGGAAATGACGACGTCGATGCACCACGATCTGCAGCAGGGCAAGCCGCTCGAGCTGCGCTGGCTTTCCGGCGGCGTGGTCGATCTCGCCGCCGCGGTCGGTGTCGCAACGCCGGTGAATCGCGCCGTGCGCGACATACTGCTCCTTCATGCCGATGGATCCCCGAGTTGATGCCGGATCTCACGCTCCCGGCAACTTGAACAGCTTCATCGCGTTCGTGCGCCCGATCTTGCGACGATCCGTTTCGCTGATCGGCGCATGGTCGAACCAGTCGGCCGCGTCGCTGAAATCCTCGAATGGATAATCGACGGAGAACATGACCCGCTCCGCCCCGATCTCGGCCATGGCGTCGATCAGCGCGGGCGTGCTGTAGTGGCCCGACGTCGTGAGATAAAAATTGGCCCGGAAGTAATCCGCGACCGGCTTGCGTGCCGCGTATTTGTGCGGGGCCTTCATCCAATTGTTGCGGTTGTCGATGCGCCAGAGATAGTACGGCAGCCCTTCGCCGAGATGGCCGAGGATGATTTGCAGTCGCGGATGCGCGTCGAATAATCCGCTGCCGATCAGGCGCAATGCATGCACCGACGTTTCCGCCGCGAAGCTCCACGTTGGTCCGAGCAGCCACGGGTGACCTTCGTAGAGCGGCGAGTGGACCGAAGGCGGGCGCGGGTGCAGATAAAACGGAACATCGAGGCTCTCGAGCGCGCGCCAGAACGGGCGATATTCCGGCAGATCGTAGTGCAATACGCGGTTCGGCTCGCTCGTCTGCGAATAGCCGTTGACCAGTGCGCCTTTGAATCCGAGATCTTTGATGCAGCGTTGGAGCTCTTGCGTTGCGAGCTGCGGCTCTTGCATCGGCAGCGCGGCGACCCCGACGAACCGGTCGGGACGTTTTGCGATCTCCGCCGCCAGCGCGTCATTGGCCCGGCGGGCGAGCTGCGCGGCTTGCGTGGCGTCGGCAATGGCTTGGATGGCCGGCGCATTGAGCGACGCGATCATGATCTCGACGCCGGACGCATCCATCAGGCGCAGCCGCTGATCCTGAAAATCAAGGAGCCGTTGGCGCAATTCCGGCCAGACATGGGCGCCGAACGGCTGCGAGTCGCCGAGCGTGTCTTCGATCGCGAAGTGATCCTCGAGCGTGACTTTACCCTGCATGCGTTCTCCAAAGACCTATGGATGCGCCGCGCGAGGCGCGGCGCGCCTTCACTATGCGCGGACTCGCTGAGAGTTGCCAGATTACGGCGTCGGCTTTGCGCTTGCGCTCGCGGCGGCTAAGCTTCGAGCATGAAGCTGCCGCTGCTGACGTTTCGTGCCATTCATGCGACGGCCGTCGAGGTGCCGACGACTTACGCGCTCGGCACGAGCCGCGGGGTCATCACCAAGGCGCCGCTCCTGCTCATTGACCTGGAGACCGAGGAAGGAATCACGGGCCGCTCCTATCTCTGGTCTTATTTTCCCGCGGCGGCCGCGGCGATCGCGAAAATGCTGGAGGAGGTCGCGCGCGTGGTCGACGGCGAGCGCCTGGCGCCGGCCGAGCTCTGGCGCAAGCTGTCCGAGCGCTTCGCCCTCATCGGCGTGCAGGGCACGGTGCGTATGGCGATGGCGGGGTTTGACGTCGCGGCCTGGGATGCGCTGGCGATCGCCGCCGGCTGGCCGCTCGCGACGCTTCTCGGCAGCACGCCCAAGCGCGTTCCTGCCTACAATTCCTGCGGCCTTGGACTGATGCCGCCGGACCTGCTGGCGCAGGAGGCGGAAAAGCTTCTTGCCGGCGGCTTCCGCGCGGTCAAGCTCAGGCTCGGTTATCCCACGCTCAAAGAGGATCTCGTCGCGCTCCATGCGGTGAAAAAACGCCTGGGCAACGAGATCGCGGTCATGGTCGATTACAACCAGGCGCTTACCCTCGCCCAGGCGCTTGAACGTGGGCGCGCCCTCGATCAGGAGGGCATCTATTGGCTGGAAGAGCCGATCCGCCACGACGACTATGCCGGCTATGCCACGCTCGTGCGCGAGCTCAAGACGCCGATCCAGATCGGGGAGAACTTTTCCGAGAGCTCTGCCATGGCGGCGGCGCTCGCGGCGGGCGCCGCCGATTATGTCATGCCTGACCTCGAACGCATCGGCGGCGTAACCGGCTGGCTGCGTGCCGCGGCGCTCGCCGCGACGCACCGCATCGAGATGTCGTCGCATCTTTATCCGGAGGTAAGCGCGCATCTCCTCGCGGCGACGCCGACCTGCCATTTCCTCGAATACATGGATTGGGCCGACAAGATTTTGGCCGAGCCGCTTAAGATCGTGGACGGCTTCGCGCTCGCGCCGCAGCGGCCCGGAAATGGGCTCGCGTGGGACATGGCGGCGGTGGAGAAATATCGGATCGCCTGAGGCGCGTCCTCACATCGTCACCCATCCGGCCGGCGGTTTCTTGCCGGGGTGAATGACGCCGCAATTCTTGCACGTGCGCGCCTTTTGGTCGGCGTAGAATGCCTCGTAGAGCGGCGGCAGGTCTTTGACCAGGTGCTCCACTTTCACCTCGATGCGGTGAACGAGCGCTTGGCATTCGAAGCAATACCATTCGAACGCATCGAGCTCGTGCGGCCGGGCCGCCTCGACGACGAGCCCGACCGAGCCCTCTTGCGGCCGTTGCGGGCAGTGCGGCACGTGCGCCGGCAGCAGGAAAACCTCGCCCTCGCGAATCGGAATATCGTAGAAGGCGCCATTGTCGACGACCTTGAGCAGCATGTCGCCTTTGAGCTGGTAGAAAAATTCCTCCACCGGATCGTCGTGGTAGTCGGTGCGCTCGTTCGGCCCGCCGACGACCTGGACGGTCATTTCGCCGTCTTCGAATACCTTCTTGTTCCCGACCGGCGGCTTGAGCAGGTGCCGGTGCTCGTCGATCCATTTCTGGAAATTGAAGGCGTGGAGTCGTCGCTTCTCCATGGGTTTCCTCCTTCGCTCACGCGACGAGCGCCGCGGGCCTTCTATTTGATGAGACTCGTGACTTTATCGACGATCGGCTTGGGCGTCGCGTAGATTTTCATGATCAATGCCGCGAGATGCTCGCCGTCTTCCGGGGCGAGCTCCAGTTTCGAATTTTTGGCTTCGGCGATGAAATCAGCGTCCTGCATGGTCGCATCGAAGGCCTGGCGCAGCGCTTTGAGCCGCTCCGCCGGGAGGTCTGGCGGCGCGACGAAAGGGCGGCCGATGCCCTGCCCGGCATAGAGGAATTCGATCGCCTGGCGTTGCTCGGCGGTGCGCGCGAGATCGAGCACGAATGGAACGCCGCCAAGCTCGGGATTGGGCGCGGCGCCGCCTTGAAAGAGAATCGAAACCGTCTTCGTCGCGATCCAGTCCGGTCGCCGCACGCGGATGCTGTCGAGGCTCTCGCAGATGCCCTCGACCTCGCCGCGCTCCATCGCAAGAAAAACGTCGGAGGATGCCGGAAACCCGCCGATGATCTTGAATTTCGTTCCGATCAGCGCATTGAGCGCCTTCGGATAAGCGCGTGTGCCGGTGCCGGGACCGGTATCGCCGAGGATGAGCTGCTTGTCGAATAAGTCCGCCACCGATCGCACGCGGGCGGTGTGGTAGGCGATGCACACATTCGTTTCCTTCGCCGGGGTTCCGATCCACGACAGTTTGGTGGGATCGAAGCGCGCGCCGGTCGCGCCGGAGAGCGGGCCGAGTGCCGCATCGCGCGCGATGATGCCCAGCACGGTGCCGTCCCTCGGCGCGATGTTGAAGAGATAGCTTGCCGCCGTGTAGCTGCCCGCCCCCGGCATATTCTGCGCGATGACGGTCGGGTGGCCGCCCAGGTGCCTACCGATATGGCGTGCGACGGTTCGGCCCCAGAGGTCGTAGCCGCCGCCGGGCCCGAACCCGATGATCATCTGCACCGGCTTGGCGGCCGGCGTCTGCGCGCGCGCGAGTGGTGCTGCGGCCGCGACGATCAGGGAGAACAAAACTGCGAACAACTTTATCGATCGCATGCGGCGGAATGCTCGGATGGGAGCGCCAAGGCGTTGGCGTTGTCCTACGCATTGTAAAAAGCAATCGCCAAACAATGAAATGCCCCGCCAATCGTTCACACAAGCTCTGATTTGAGGCCATATCGAGCACTGCGCAGGGCGTTTCCCGCGTGGTATGACACGCGTGCCGACCTCAAAGCTTGCGCCCTTCTTTCCCCAAGCGCGGAGACCGTCTTGCCCCTGATGTCCGGAAAGCGCGCCTTCCTCGATCTGCTCAAGCAGGAGGGCGTCGAGATCATGTTCGGCAATCCCGGCACGACCGAATTGCCGCTGATGGACGCGTTCGCGACCGAGAATGAGCTGCGGTATCTGCTTGGACTGCAGGAAGCCGCCGTCATGGGGATGGCGGATGGCTATGCGCAGGCCTCGGGCAAGCTCACGGTGGTCAATCTCCACGTCGCGCCCGGACTGGGCAATGCGATGGGCATGCTCTACGACGCGCAGAAGGCGGGCTCGCCCATTCTCGTCACCGCCGGCCAGCACGAGCAGAGCTTTACCGCCACCGAACCCATTCTGTGGGCGGATTTGCCGACCATCGCGCGCCCGCTGGTCAAATGGTCCGCCGAGGTGCACCGCTTGGCCGACCTGCCGCGGCTCGTGCACCGCGCCGCCAAGACCGCGCTCGCGCCGCCCACGGGGCCGGTCTTCCTGTCCTTGCCCGGCGACATCCTGCGCGCCGACGCCGACATCGATCTCTCCGCGCCAACCCGCATTGCGCCGCGCCTGCGCGGCGATCGCGCCGCGGTCGAAGCAGCCGCCGACGTGCTCGCGGAGGCCAAGCGCCCGTTGATCATGGCGGGCGATGCCGTCGCGCAAAGCCGCGCCCACGCCGAACTGGTCGAGCTCGCCGAGCTTTTGGGCGCGCCCGTCTATACCGAATTCGTGCCCAACACGGCTTCGTTTCCCGCCTCGCATCCGCTGTTCCGCGGATCCATGGTTCGGCTCGCGCCGGACGTGCGCAAAGTGCTCGAGCAGTACGACGTGCTCTTCTCGGTCGGGGCCGATTTGTTCACGCTGTCGCTGCCGTCCGACGTCGATCCGATGCCGGCCACGATTAAGCTTATCCATCTCGACGTCGATCCCTGGGAGCTCGGCAAGAATTATCCGCCGGCGGTCGCGATTCTCGGCGATCCCAAAGGCACGTTGCCGGAGATCATCGCCGCCGTGCGCGAGCGCATGACGAGTGGCGCGCGCGGCGCAGCACGCGAGCGGCTGGCAACGGCAACGCGCGCCATCGCCGCCGAGCGCGAGGCGCTCGTCGAGAAAGCCCGCGCGCTCACGCAAGCAAGCCCGGTGCAGCCGTTGGCGCTGCTGCACGCGATCGGGCAAATGCTGCCCAAGGATGCGGTCGTCATCGAGGAGGCGCTCTCCTCCGCGCCCGGCATCCGGCAGCTCATCCGCAGCGATGACCCGCAGAGCTATTTCGGCTTGCGCGGCGGCGGCATCGGCTGGGGTCTGCCCGCGGCCATCGGCGTCAAGCTTGCCCTGCCCGATCGGCCGGTCGTCGGCCTCATCGGCGACGGCAGCGCCATGTACACCTGCCAAGCGCTTTGGACCGCCGCGCACTACCGCATCGGCGTCGTCTTCGTGATCCTCAACAACAGCTCATATCGCATCCTCAAGCAGCGCCTGCATGCCATGCGCGGGCTTGCCGAACAGACCGACAGCTATGTCGGCATGGAGCTTGTTGATCCCAAGATCGACTTCGTTTCGCTGGCGCGCTCACTCGGCGTCGCCGCCGAGCGGGCCAAGACCGTGCATGAGACCACCGACCTGATTGCGCACGCATTCGGGAACGGCGAGCCCATGCTCATCGACGTCGATCTCGATCGCGCGTTCAAGCCGATGTGACCTTCGTGCAGCGCGCTCGGTGTGCTCCCCTCCCCAACCAAACCCCGGCTTGCCGGGGTTTGGTCGCTTTAAGATTTGCCGGAGGCGGGCAAGCCCGCAGCCGGCTGGGGGAGGGGTTGGGGGTGGGGGTCGTGCGATTCTGCGCAGGTGGCGCCACCAAGATCTCCCTGCACCACCCCCTCCCCAACCCTCCCCCACAAGGGGGGAGGGAGCAGACCGAGTTCGCCGCTCGCGCTGATTCCACTTCACCTGAATACGCCCTAGAGCCCACTTTGCCGGGAATAAACCGCCGGCACCGCGAGTCTTGGCCCCGTCGGCGCGCGTTGCGCGGCGGCGCTTTCGACCTGCCCCCCTCGAGGAGATGACCCATGCTCAACCTGTCGCGTCGCGATTTCGTGGTTTCGACCGCCATGGCGGCCGCGCTCGGGCTTAATGCCCGGCTCGCGGTCTCGCCCGCCTTCGCCCAGAAGACGCCGGATCCGGCCAAGGGTTTTGTGACCTACAAGGTCGGCGCGGCCGAAGTCACCGCGCTTTACGACGGCATCTGGGAGAAACCGCACGATCCCGCATTCATCGCCAATGCCTCGCTCGAAGACGTCAAGGCGGCGATGGTGAAGGCCGGATTGCCGGCCGACTTCGTCTCGATCCCGTTCACGGTGATCGTGGTCAAGACCGGCGGCAAGACCGTTCTGTGCGACAGCGGCACGGGTGGGCAAGTGCAGCCGACTGCCGGCAAGATGATGGCCAACATGAAGGCAGCCGGCATCGATCCCACGAAGATCGACACCATTCTCATCTCCCATTTCCACCCCGATCACATCTTCGGCCTGATGGAAAAGGACACCAACAAGCTGGTGTTCCCGGATGCCGAGCTCATCGTTTCGGATGCGGAGTACAAATTCTGGACCGACCCGGCGGTGATCGACCGCTTGCCCGAGGCCAGGAAGGGACTGGCGCGCCGCATCCAGGCCGTCTTCCCGACTTGGAAGAACATCCGCCAAGTCACGGGCGAGCCCGAGGTCGCTCCCGGCATCCGCTTCGTCAGCGCGCCCGGCCATACACCCGGCCATCGCGCGTTCCACCTCGCCTCCGGCACGGGCCAGCTCATGATCTCCAACGACACGGCCTATGTGCCGGCGCTGGTCGTCGCCAATCCCGGCTGGCACGGCCAATACGACCAGGACGCAGCGCTTGCGGAATCCTCGCGCCGCAAGCTCCTCGACCGCGTGATTGCCGACAAGATCATGATCTGCGGCTACCACTTCCCGTTCCCGGGCGCGGGCGCCATCGCCAAGGACGGGAGCGGCTATGCGCTGACCCTGATGAAGACTTGACGCGGCGCCGCCTTAGCCGCCATCGAAGACTGGAGCACATCATGAAAACGCCTGCGGTTTGGATTTCGGCCTTGGTGATCGGCGCATCGGTTGCTGCGACCGGCGCGCTCGCCATCGACAACATCACCTCGAAGGACGCGCCGTACCTGGCCTCGGTGCGCGCCAAGATCGAGGCCAAGGATTACAAGGGTGCGCTCGCGGAGCTCACGCCGATGCTGGAGACCAACCAGCACGCTGACGTGTACAGCCTGATGGGCTTTGCGCTCCGCAAGACCAGCGACTACAAGCAAGCCTACACCTTCTACCGCAAGGCGCTCGATTTCGATCCCGAGCACAAGGGTGCGCTCGAATATCTGGGCGAGCTCTATGTCGAAACCGGGCAAGTCGACAAGGCGCGCGAGAACGTCGTGCTCTTGCAAAAGCTCTGTCCGGTCGGCTGCGAGGAGCTGATGGACCTCCAAGAGGCAATCGCCTCCGCCAAGGTGAATTGAGGCGCGCCCGATGCCTCCCGTGACTGCGGCGGCCGCGCTTGCCGGCCGCCTCCTGCTCGCGGCGCTGTTCCTGCACGAGGCCTTTGGCAAGCTCGCCGCCTATTCGGCGGCGCTCTGTTATTTGCGGGCGTTCGGCGTCCCCGGGGAGCTGTTGCCGCTCGCCATTGCGGTCGAATTGGGCGGCGGCCTACTCATCCTTTGCGGCTACCACACCCGCGTTGCCGCGCTCCTACTCGCGGGCTTTTGCCTCGCCACCGCGGTTCTCTTTCACACCAAGTTCGGCGATCGCAACCAGCTCCTGCATTTCGAAAAGGATCTCGCCATCGCCGGCGGTTTGCTCGTGCTGTTCGCCTATGGCGGCGGCGCGTGGGCGCTCGATGCGCTTCGCACACCGCGGATTGCGGGGGCGGAGGCCCGTGCCGCCGATGTCCCTGGCTCCTAATGTCTGATAGCGGCCGACACGAACTCTCACTGGTCATTCCGGGGCGCGGGCGAAGCCCGCGAGCCCGGAATCCATAACCACGGTTCGTGGGTATGGATTCCGGCCCTCGCCGCTATCGCGGCTCGGCCGGAATGACAACTGAACGATGAGTCTGATTCCCGACCCTCGCCACGGCCATCCGGCGCAAATTCGCCCACGCGAGCCGTCGAACCTTTCGCCCTCCCGCGCGACTAATCCTCTGAGCCCTATCGGGCCTTATCAGGAGTTCCACGCCACCACGGCACCAGAAGGGGGGCCTTCGTGCAAGAATCTCAGCGGCCCAGTGCGGGCCCATCTGCCTATTTCCGCAATCGGCAAAGCCTCTTGGCCATGACGGCGAGCGCCGCCGCCTTGCTCGCGGGCCTCACCTCGGCCAACGCATTTCCCTCGAGCCAGCCGTCCGAGGTCGCCCGGTCGGGGAGACACGCGGTGGTGCTGGCCTCGCGCGATAAATCCTCCACCAAGGCAAAGCCCGCCGCCGAGGACGTCGCCGCCAAGGCCAAGGGGATACTCAGCGTCGTCATCACCATCGATAAGCAGCAGGTCACGCTCTATTCCGACGGCCACCCGATCGCCCGCTCGCGCGTTTCGACCGGCGTGCCGGGCCATCCCACCCCGACCGGCGTGTTCAGCATCATCCAGAAGGATCGCTGGCACCGCTCGAACATCTATTACAACGCGCCGATGTACTTCATGCAGCGTGTCACCTGGTCGGGTGTGGCGATGCACGAGGGCGTGGTCCCGAACTCGCCGGCCTCGCACGGCTGCATCCGGCTGCCGGGAGCGTTCGCCCGGCAGATGTGGGGCATCACCAAGCTCGGCGTGCGCGTCATCATCGCGCGCAGCGAGGTGATGCCGGTCGCGATCGCGAGCGATCGCTTGTTCACGATCAAGCCCGCCCCGGCCGAGCCGAACGGCGCGCCGCCGGCCGCTTCGCCCGAAACGGTGGGCACAACCACGGCTACCTCTACCTCCCAATTTGCGCAGCTCAACGTGCCCAAGCGCAGCTGGACGGTGATGGACGGCAAGCCCCCGTCGCTCGATGCGATGGCCTATGCCGCCTCGGCGCCGCGCGACACCACGAATACGGGACCGGATCTGAGCCTGGCGGAGCCGCGGCCGCTCAAGCCCGGCCCGGTCTCGGTCTTCATCAGCCGCAAGGAAGGCAAGCTGTTCGTGCGCAAGGGGTTTGAGCCGGTGTTCAACGTGCCGGTCACCTTCAGCGAACCCGATCGGCCGCTCGGCACCCATGTCTTCACCGCCGTCGCCGTCAATGAGGACAACACGACGTTGCGCTGGAACGTGATGTCGATGCCCGGCGCTCAGGCGGCGGCGCCGGCGAAGAAATCGGGCAAGGGCAAGCACGTCGAGCCGGCCCCAGTGCCTGTGCGGTCTGCCTCGAACCCCACCGAAGCGCTCGGGCGCGTCACCATCCCGCCGGAAGCGATCGAGCGGATTTCCGAGCTGATGTCGCCGGGGGCCTCGCTGATCATCTCCGATCAGGGCCTTGGCTCCGAGACCGGCAAGGGCACCGACTTCATCGTGCTCACGCGCTGATCCGAGCCACGTAACCCTCAGGCGTCATTCCGGGACGCGCCGAAGGCGCGAGCCCGGAATCCATACTCACGGACCGTGGTTATGGATTCCGGCCCTCGCCGCTGTCGCGGCTCAGCCGGAATGACGAACTCAGAGGATCAGCTTCACCCTCTCGCCAGCGCCGCCAGCGCCTGCTCCGTGGTGACCGGCGGTTTCCAGCCGAGCCGCAGCAGCGCCGCAGGCTCCGCCACCAGCGAGCCGGCGAGCCGCTCATAAATCCCCATCCGGCCCGCCGCGCGCAGCGCCGTTCGCAGCAACACTGGCGGTACCGGTAGAAGTCCGGCGGAGCGGCCGAGACCGCGCCGCACCGCCGCTATCATCTCCGGGATGCTTAGCGGCGTTGGCTCGGCGGCAATGAGCGGCCGCCGCAGCGGCCCCGGCGCGGCGAGCACGGTATCGATCGCCGCCACCAGGTTGTCGAGCGCGAGCAGCGACCGGCGCCCATGCAGGCCGCCGAGCGGCAACGGATAAGGCGCGCGCGCAAAGCGCAGCAGCTCCGCCATGTTGCCTTTCACGCCCTGCCCGTAGACGAGCACGAGCCGCAGCGCGACCCAGTCGAGACTGAGCTCTCCGAGCCCCTGCTCCGCCGCGAGCTTCGAGCGGCCATAGGCATCGGTCGGCTGCGGCGGCAGATCTTCGGTCAACACGTGCTCCGCGGTCGGCCCCGACTGCGCGCGGATCGAGGACAGAAAGACGAACCGCTTGGCGCCGGCGCGTTGCGCCGCGCGCGCCAGCCCGATCGTGGCCTCGGTGTTGAGCACGCGATAGTCGTCCTCGGGCAATCCCGACATGGCGTGCGCGACGCCGGCCGAGTGAATGACCGCGTCGACGTCGGCGAGCGCGGCGGCCATGTTTTGCGGGCGCGCGAGGTCGCCGACCACGGCGCTCGCCGCCTCCATCGGCACGGCGCTCGGGCGGCGCAGCAGCACGCGCAGCCGGTAGCCGCGCTTGGGCAATTCCCGCAACAGGTATTGCCCGATGAAGCCGGTCGCGCCGGTGAGGGCGATGAGAGGTTTCGCGCCGGCAGGGTTCACGGGTTCGAGTCGTTCGATGGGTGCGTGCCGTCAGCGATCACTATACCGCATTCGGCCGCGCTGGGTTTGCCGGTCTCGCGGCAGGCGACATCGCGCCTGCGATGAGCATCCGCCTCGGCGGCCGCTAGCGCGTATTCAGGTGAAGTGGAGTCAGCGCGCGCGGCGAACTCAGTCTGCTCCCTCCCCCCTTGTGGGGGAGGGGTGGGGAGGGGGGTGATGCAGTGAGACGTCGGTGGCGCCACCTGCGCAGAATCGCACGACCCCCACCCCCAACCCCTCCCCAGCCGGCTGCGGGCTTGCCCGCTTCCGGCAAATCTTAAAGCGACCAAACCCCGGCAAGCCGGGGTTTGGTTGGGGAGGGGAGCACACCGAGATCGTTGCGCGTTCGTCGACACTCATTTTGTGAAACTGCTCTACCGCTTCAGCCCGGCCGCGCTGGCGACGCGCTCCCATTTGACCAAGTCGTCGCGGATGAAGGCGGCGAACGCCTCAGGCGTGCCGCCGGCCATGTCGAAGCCCTGCCGCGCCATCGTGTCGATGACGTCCGCTGATTTCGCCGCCTCGTTGGATGCGCCCGCGAGCCGCTCGATGATGTCGCGATCGGTGCCCCCCGGCGCCAGCAATCCGAACCAGCCCGCGGTGTCGAAGCCCGCGATCCCCGATTCGGCGACGGTCGGCAGCTGCGGCGCCACGCTCGCGCGGTGCAAGGTCGTCGAGGCGAGCGCGACGAGCTTGCCCTCGGCGACGAACTGCAACACGGTCGAAGCGGGCGAGAACATCACCTGAACGCGCCCGCCGAGGAGGTCGGTCGCCGCTTGGGCGGTTCCCGGATAGGGCACGTGGATGAGGTTGGTGCCCGCCATCACGTTGAAGAGCTCGCCGGTGAAATGCGACGTGCCGCCGACGCCCGCCGACCCATACGACAATTGCCCCGGCTTCTCGCGCTCGAGCTTGATGAGTTCCTGCACGGTCCGCACGCCGAGCGAAGGATGCACGACCAGAATGTTCGGCAGCGTGGCGAACAGCGAGATCGGCGCAAAATCCTTGGCGAAGTCGTAGCCGAGATTGGGCGTGATGACGGAGTTGATGGTGTTGGCGACGGTGCCCTGCAGCAGCGTGTACCCATCCTTCGGCGCGTGCGCGACGAAATTGGACGCGATGTTGCTGCCGGCGCCGCTGCGGTTCTCGACGATGAATTGCTGGCCGAGGATCCTGGTGAGCGCTAGCGCGAGCACGCGCGCGGCGATGTCGCCCGAGGCGCCGGGCCCGAAGCCGATGATGATGCGCACGGGGCGTGCGGGATAGGTTTCCGCCTCGGCGAGCTGCGTTAGGCCCGCGAGTGCGGCCGCGGGCGCGGCAGCGCTCGCTGCGAGCTTGAGAAATTGGCGACGGGGCAGCGGCATGGCATTCGCTCGGACGAGTGGCGAGGAGGCCATCCATTCTGCCGTGAATGTTGGCTACGGGATAGGGAGCGCAAAGCGCTTTGTTCGCCGTCGTCGTTTCGCCGCACCAGGAACGAAACTCATGACAAGCGTCGTTTGTCCATGATTTTCGTGGTATTCTAATTCATTCATCGTATTCCGGAGCTAACGTGACGTGGGCTGTTCGCGGGAAATCACGGGTCTCGTCGTCTCGGTAGTTACCTTTTTGGCGATGGGCGTGGCCACAGCCCAAGACACGACTTGGAAGGAGTGCGAACTTGCGGACCGCGATCCTGACCGCAGCATTGTCGCGTGTTCCAGGTTGCTAAACCGTTCGTCAAGCCGCCTTCATGCTGAAGCTTTTCATAACCGCGGATTGGCATTTGCAGCCAAGGGAAACCTCGACCAAGCGATCTCGGACATCAGTGCAGGGATTCGGCTCGACCCACAGCGCGCCTATCGCTCGCAGGAACGAGGCGAGCTCTATACCCGGCAGGGCAAGTACCAACAAGGCATCGCTGACATCACTGAAGCGATACGAAGGGACCCAACCCCTCGCGCCTTCCGATTTCATAATCGCGCCGAAGCTTATCGAGGTTTAGGAGACCTCACGCGTGCCATTGCAGATTTCGACGAGGCAATCCGACTAGACCCCGTGGCCCGCTCGTTTCGGTTCCATGACCGGGGAAATGCGCTGAGGGACGCGGGGCAGTATGATCGTGCGTTGATCGACTACCAGACCGCTTTGAAATTGGCACCAACGAACGCATGGATTCTCCTGGAGAGCGGACGCGCATACGCAAGAATGGGACGACCCGAGGCTGCAAAGAGGGATTTCAATAATGCGTTGACGTTAGATCCTTCGAACGAGGAGTTGCGACGCCTAATCGAAGTCGAGCTCGCGGTACTGGCGAACATTCCATCGACTATTCCTCCACCGCCTCCGACTACTCCCCGCACACCGCCCCCAAAGCAGGCGGAGAAAGAGATTTCATCCGGTAGTGCCTTTGTCGTCTCACGCAAGGGTCATCTGCTTACAAATGATCACGTAGTATCTGAATGTCCAATCCTTGAGATTGGTGGGGTAGGAACAGCGGTGGTGGTGAGCAAAGATAGCAAGAATGATCTCGCATTAATCCAAGCCAAGACACAGGCTGGATTGGAGTTGGAGCCATTGAAAGTAAGGAGTAAGTCCACTCGCCTCGGGGAAGAAGTGATTGCTCTTGGTTACCCCTTGCGAGGCGTCCTGGGTGACGGTCTCAACGTTACTACCGGTACAATAAGCGCCCTGAGCGGCATCAACTTTGCTATTGGTAAAGAGATCGCCGTCAAATTTCTCGAGTCCCATGGCGTGTCGCTAGAGGCGATGGAGGACGGGGCGGCAATGACGGTTGCAGATATAGCGCAGCAAGCTCGAAAAAGCGTGCTCCCCATACTCTGTCGCAAATAAGGCCAAACAGGCGCGAGCACTTATGGAGTTCGCGCGAGCAGTTGGTCTTCGGCAGTCCTAGCAAGCCGCGCGAATCGTGCGCGAAGTGCAAAGCCCCGGCGGGCGCTTTCGCTATATTCGCGCAGTCTCGACTAATTAGAATTTGTCTCGCTGTGATATTGCCACCGAGCGCCCTCCCAAACCTATGGGCTCTCCCGCGGATGCGATGGCACGGACGATAGCTAGGCTCATTTCGATGTGGGACGCATCCGCATTCCCCGACCTAACGGCCTGGAGAAATGCATGCATTTCCTGCGTTAGAGGTAATTCGTCGGAATATACTGGATTTGAGAGGTCGCCATGCTTGTCGTAGAGCGCCAGCCGCCGTTCAGCCCTGTCATCAAAAACCAACGTTGCATTTTCGCAGACGATCGTCGTCTTCCTCCGCTGGACCGGCGAGAGCAACTTATGGAAGATACGAGCGGCGTCTCGCCATATTGGAATATTGATAACACTGCCTGAGGGGTTGCTTCTCCCGCAAGGCTCCACGCTTCAACCAAGTCCGGATTGCGGCTGAATATCGCATGCGCCATCGAGAGATCGTGCGGGAGCCAATCCCACAGAACCGAAGAATCCGTGCGGGGAGCATCATTCATTCCCTCGCAGAGCAGGTAGCGAATGGGCCCGAAGGAGGGCAGCAGCTTTAAGGCAACAACGAAGGCCGGATGGTACAGAAAGATGTGCCCGACAAAAACCACAGCACCAGAGCGGTCAGCGGCGCCTTGGATGCGCTCGGCATCGACGACCGTTGTGGCTATCGGTTTCTCGATGAATGTCGCGACTCCTGCTTCGATGTATGGAAGAGCCGTTCGGGCATGTCCCGCGCTTTGGTTAGCGATCAGAACGCCATCGAGTTCCCCCGACGGCGGCTTTTCCTCTTTTCCGATAATCCTGACCGATACATCAGGAAAGGACAGAAGAGTACGCTCGATATTTTGGCCCACCGTCCGCGTCCGACGAGCCCTAGGCGCAAATCTTCCGCGTAAGGCTAAGATTGAAAGGTCCAGTTATCTTCATAGTCTTGTGCAAACGGCGTAGGAAAAGGATACGTCTCGTTGCGATCGCCAATTCGGAACGTTCGTATTTTGTTGTCCGAGCGGCGAGTCTCCTTGTCGTTCAGCCAAGCTTTGTGCTCGGTAATAACATAATCAGCCACGATATGGCTTGGTATGATGAAAAACCGGAACTGGTTTGTGTCCTCGCTGATGTTTATGAAGCAATAAAAGAGATTTTCGTCGCGTATTCGCTCGTGCTTTTCGGCCATAATCCACGCGCAAAGATATTTTCCAAACAGTCGTGTGTTCCTGCCGTATAGCCCGCCGCGATTGGTCTTCACCTCTAGCTTCAACATTCGACCGCTATTCGGATCAGAGACAAGAATGTCGACGCCCTTGGTTCGACCGAGCGTCATATTCGCGTCGTACCCGCGCGCTGCAAGCTGAGAAAGAACAGCATATTCCCCCGCAATTGAAACTGAATTCTTGTTTAGCGCTCTAGCTTCGTCATCCCTTTTTTCTGATTTAAAATTTTCCGCCATACGTCACCTGTTACCGCGGTTTCCTGAGATGTGTACTAAACATGCTATCCTAACCATATCGAAGCTGCGGACCACGGTTTCGCTCGCCGTGCCAGCTACGCCTTCTTCGCCTTCCGTACTTGGTCTGATTTGGCCGTTTGCACCAGTTGCTCGTCGAGGTAAAAGCTCAAGGGTCCTGGACAACCTACCCGACGCTCGATCTTCATTGCCTCCGCCACCCAATAACGGTGGCATCAATCTGATGGTTGGACCTGACACTCCGCCATACGCCGTCAACCCAACGGCAGGGAAAAGGAAGCACGTAAGTGCCATTGTGGTCCTCACAAAGCACTTCCATCAGTTCCCCGGCTGGTGGTTGACCATTTGAGTCGAAGGCGTTCAGACGTTGCTGCCTGGTTACCATTACTCGTCTTTCGACCACACCCCCCGCCCGCCACTGTTGCCCGCAGGGGATGAATCTTACGGCGGCATTCGCTCGGACGAGGGGCGGGGAGGCCATCCATTCTGCCGGGAATGTTGGCCGCGGGATAGGGGAAGAACAGTTATTCGGTTTCTGCGGCGACGCGCTCATCCACGACCGAAACTTTAGAAGGCCTTCACCGCTCGTTAGCATGCGCCGGCAAGGGTGGACGAGGATCACAGACGCTTACGCCGTCACCCTCTGCAGCTTCTGCAACACCGAGGTGCGGTTCTTGATCGCGTTGGCGTGCTGCGGGTTGACGGTCAACGCCCGGTCATAGCTCGCGAGAGCCTCCTTGAGACACATCAAGTGTTCCAATGCCCTGCCCCGATTGTTCAGCGTGGAAACATGGTCGGGCCGGATTGCAAGTGCGTGGTCAAAGCTTTCCAGGGCTTCGTCGAACCGTTTCAGCTCGTTTAGCGCGTTGCCGCGATTGTACAGCACTTCCACGAGCTCCGGATTGAGTGTGAGAGCACGGTCGTAGAAAGCGAGTGCCTCGTCGAGTTGCTTCCGCTGCTGCGCCGCCAACCCGCGCGCGTTGAGCTCAACGGCATGCGCCATGATCTCGGAATCGGGTCTAGCGCCGGCGTCTTCCGCGGGAGGCTGAATGGCCTCGCTGCCCGGCAGGAACGGAAAAAACCACAGCAAGTGGTCCGGGAATTGCGGGAAATTCGGTCTGTCAATCGACGTCGGATAGAGCGTCGTCGAAGGCATCCGCGTCACCAGATCGCTGCGGATATAAGTGAGCTCCAGGGCCTCCGGAACGGGAAAGCCGGCGACGATTCTTATCGGGCTGAAATTGTTGGCGTGCACATGGCATAGCGTGAAGGCCGACGAGATCTTTCGCAGAGCCCGTTGTACCTTCGCGTTGAATAGGGGTTCTTCGAACCGGTACAAAAAGTGCACTTCGAGTGCAATCTGCTCAAAACGCGCCAACGAACCTGTTGGTGCCTCGTCGAGCACCGCCCACTCGGCGCCCTCCACGTCCAACTTCAAAATCGGTTGTGAATCGGACGGCAACTTGTCCATGTGCTCGGCGAGAGTGAACAGTCCTTTCTCCGGCCGCGGCCCACCCGTGATGCCCTCGCGGAACCAGGCAAAGCGTGGATGCGTGGCCGGTAAACTGTCGATCGTGTGATCGAACATAAACACGCTGTGGCCACGTTCAGCCATCTCCATCTCGAATTCCACTGAAGGTCCAACACCAAAACTCATGACGGGCTGAGACGCTCGCAGCCGATCGACCATCACGTAGCTGCCGTCTCCGGGTTCGCCGATGCGAACCTTACGCTCCCGGGGAAGGTCGAATGGCACGAGGAGGGACAGGGCGTCGAACACCAATCGTCGCCTTTTAAGGCCGACCACCACTGGTTCCTCGACTGCGCGCAGCGTCATAGATGTGACTTTTTGTCGATTTGAGCGGCCTCAAGCCAGCCAAGATATTTTACCACTGGTGCATCGGGCGCTGAACTCACAATGCGTAGATCTGTGTGAAGCCGCGCAGTCTGCACGTCCTCAAAGCCGTCCAGTTCTTCTTCTGCGGAATGCGGCAACGAAAAGGGCGCAAACCATAAGAGAGCCTGATATCGCGGCAGTGAACATTTGCATCTCTAATTGCTTCTCCAAAATCTCTTGCGCTTCATAGTAAGATTGCATCCATGCAGCCCAGTGATCCCATGTTAACAGCAGCAAAATCCAACTGAGCACTAATACGAGACCGAAGAGCCAAAGGTCTATAGGTGTCTCACGAATTCGCACTCCAACACTAGTGAGGATTTCTCTTTCTTTGGAGTAATAGATTCCCGAGCCTTCTTGTTCACCAGGAAAGCATACTCTTTCAGGAGTTAGACCAATGAAAACACCACGCTTAGCCAGGAATGCAGTGATAGGGATGATAACGAGATACCCAGGGGCACTCGTGCCTAGGATTATCAGAGTGTCAGTAGAGAAATTCTCGGAGATAAAATTTACAAGAACGTCTGTTAGCGGGCGGACTCCAAACGATCCTAAGAACTCGATCAGTTGCTTATACCAAGTCGGTAAAGAGATAATTCCCGGCAATATCACGGTGTAGAAGATCGCTCCGGTGCGAGGCGACTTCCAGCGTTCGAGCGCAGCATCTAAGCGACCCAGCAGTGTTGACCGCGTCCCATCGGACAGTTCACTGTCAAGTACCTCGAGTCGCAAGCGCCGAAGTCGAGTTTCAAAATGCGCTTTAATGAAGATCGAGAGTAGTGGGCGAAAAAATATAAGCGGGATGGTAGGAACTTCGCCGCGCCATATCCATAGCCACACGTAGTAAAGATGGCTCAGAAAAAAGGGTCGGTATCTCCAATGTCCGGGAAAAATGTTTCTAATTAGAATGACGAGATTAACAGGGATGATCAAAACAAGACCGATGACAAGAAAGAAGTCGAACCTCAGCGCAGCCCAGATGAAGATGAGCATAGGCATAAAGCTGACCACGGGCAGGTCAAGCGTGTTCCGCTCAACACTGCGATAGAGTGCAAGTAAGCTATCTGTAGCGTGGACAAATTTATCGTCGGCATCTGACATGGATTGTTCGCCGTGGTCGCCCTAAACACGGTGCCGAATCAGATTTGTGCCGCAGAAACTGGCAGCTAATTCTATCAAAACACTGAGTTGGCGCCAATGTTGAGCTTCGCCATATGTTTTGCCGCCGCGCCAAAGGCTGAAATTAGAAATTGGTGGAGCCAAGGGGAGTCGAACCCCTGACCTCTTGAATGCCATTCAAGCGCTCTCCCAACTGAGCTATGGCCCCACGCGGGACGCGGTTTGGGACAATCGCGCGTCCGAACCTCAATAAAGTGTAACGACCCAGCGGCGCCGTGACCAGGAGAAGGCTTGCCGCGGCAGGCCGCGCCCCTCGCCTTACGTCTCCTCCTCGTCCTCGACGTCGCCGATGATGTCGGTCACGTCCTCGTCGCCCTCCTCCTGCTCCTCGATGAACGGGGCGTCGTCGACGGCCGCGTCCTCGATCTCGTCCTCTTCCTCGGCGCCCTCGGCCGTCTCGCCTGCGGGCGTCTTCGTCCCTTGAGATTCGGCATCCGCCTCCTCGAGCGAGACGAATTCAGCCTCGGCGGTCTCCGGCGCCACCACCTCTTCTTCACGCGCAGGCGCGACAGGCGGGGCGTCCGGGCGCGCCCGCGGGGCGACCGTCGTAAGCTCCATGACGGTTTGGCATTTCGGGCAGACGATCGGAGTCTTGCTGAGGTCGTAGAACTTGGCGCCGCAATTGGCGCACAGGCGCTTGGTGCCGAGCTCGGGTTTCGCCACGGTTCCGGTTCCTTGGATCAGGCCTAAAAGTGAGGGTTTCACTTGGCGAGTCGCCATGGCGGAGTCAATAGCCGCCGCAGCGGCTTTCCGCGCTCGCGCCGGCGCAATGCGCTTCGCTTATTGCGCCCTACAACATCGAGATCGCCCCGCTACTCCGCGGCTTGGCAGGCGTGGCGCGGCACGTCCATGTCGACCAGATCGAGCCTCGAGGCCGTCCAGCAGGCCCCAGCCCTTGAGCCGCGCGTAGCGCGTAGGGCGCAATAAGCGAAGCGCATTGCGCCATTCACGCGTCGGCGCCCTCTGGCCGCTGCCGATGACGCCCTCTGCCTACCATGCTAGAGAGCGTCGAACGCGAGCCTGCACATGGACCACGCCGCTTCATCTCCGCTCACCGCGCGCCGCGCGGGCGCTCTCAAGGGACGCGCGCGCGTGCCCGGCGACAAGTCGATCTCGCACCGCGCGCTCATCTTCGGCGCGCTCACGGTCGGCGAGACCCGCATTTCCGGCCTGCTCGAAGGCGAGGACGTGCTCAATACCGCGAACGCCATGCGCGCGCTCGGGGCGCGCGTCGAGCGGACCGGCGAGGGAGCGTGGCGCGTTTTTGGCGTCGGCGTCGGCGGCTTCCGCGCGCCCGATGGCGTGCTCGACTTCGGCAATTCCGGGACCGGCTGCCGCCTCGTCATGGGGGCGGTTGGCGGCTGTCCGATCGACGCGACCTTCGATGGCGATGCGAGCCTGCGCCGGCGGCCCATGCAACGCATCCTCGAGCCGCTTGCGCGCATCGGCGCCCATGCCGCCAGCGCCGCCGACGGCGGCAGGCTGCCGATCACGCTTGCCGGCGCGCGCGATCCAATCCCGATCGTCTATCGCACGCCGGTGCCCTCGGCGCAGATCAAGTCGGCGGTGCTGCTCGCCGGCCTTGCCGCGCCCGGCGAAACGACCGTGATCGAAAGCGAAGCGAGCCGCGATCATACCGAGCGCCTGCTCAAGCATTTCGGGGCCGAGGTGCGCCTCGAAGCGGACGGCGCGCACGGCCGCAAAATAACCGTGCGGGGCGAGGTGGAGCTCGCGCCGGCCCCGGTCGTGGTCCCGGCCGACCCCTCCTCCGCCGCGTTTCCCATGGTGGCGGCAGCAATCGTGCCGGGCTCGGAGATCATCCTCACCGATGTCATGACCAATCCGCTGCGCACCGGCCTCATCGTCACGTTGCGAGAGATGGGCGCCGAGATCGAGACGCTCGATCTGCGCAGCGCCGGCGGCGAGGAGATCGCCGATTTGCGCGTGCGGGGCTCGAACCTGCGCGGCATCGAGGTCCCCCCCGCGCGCGCCCCCTCCATGATCGACGAATATCCGGTGCTGGCGGTCGCGGCGAGCTTCGCCCAGGGCACGACCGTGATGCGCGGGCTCAAAGAGCTGCGCGTGAAGGAATCCGATCGGCTCAGCGCCGTCGCCGACGGGCTGCGAGGCAACGGGGTCGAGGTCGAAATTAAGGGCGATGATCTCATCGTCCATGGCAAGGGCCATGTGCCAGGCGGCAGCGTTGTTCCGACGCACATGGATCACCGCATCGCCATGGCGTTTGCGGTCATGGGGCTCGCCAGCGAAAAACCGGTCGGGATCGACGACGCCGCCTTTATCGCCACGAGCTTCCCCGGCTTCCCGGCTTTGATGCGGTCGCTTGGGGCCGAGCTTTCATGATCATCGCCATCGACGGGCCGGCGGCCTCGGGCAAGGGGACGCTCGGCAAGCGGCTCGCCGCGCATTACGGCTTGCGGCACCTCGACACCGGGCTGATCTATCGCGGCGTGGCGAAGGCCGTGCTCGATGCGGGCCACGCGCCCGACGATCGCGCGCGGGCGATCACCGCCGCCGAGGCGCTCGATCTCGCCCGTTACGAGGAGCCTTCGCTCAAGACCCAGGCGGTGGACGAAGCGGCTGCGGTGGTCTCGGCCATCCCCGAGGTGCGCGCGGCCGTGCTTGCATTCCAGCGTAATTTCGGGCGCACGCGCCCCGGCGCCGTGCTCGACGGCCGCGATATCGGGACCGTCATTTTCCCCGGCGCGGAAGTGAAGTTCTTCGT
>DATNNX010000095.1:0-5691 GCA_035601615.1 Xanthobacteraceae bacterium | reverse complement strand
CGCGCAGCCAATTCAAATGCGCGAGATGGAGCTCCATCGCCGGCTTGCCGAACCGCTTCGCCTCCGCGTCGGTATCGGCGACGAAGATGTGGCGCAGCACGCCGATCGCCGTCCCCCCGGGAAACTCCGCTTTCGGCTGCGCCGGCCCGCCGCGCTTGGCGAGCGCCTGCTTGAAGGCATCGATGTTGGTTTTGGCGAACGGCGTCGGTCCCAAGCTCACGAAATGCATTCCGTGTTCGCCCGCCCAGGCAGCGCCAGTGGTGTTGGAGGAGCCGTACCAGAAGGCGGGATGCGGCTGTTGCAGCGGCCGCAACGCGATCGGCACGTCTTCGAATTGGTAATATTTACCGGAATAATTCAGCGTGTCGGTCGTCAAGCCCGCGCTGATGCACTCGAATGCGTCGATGAAGATCGCGCGCGACTCGTCGTGATCGATCTTGTGATACTTGAGCTCGAACGGCGACACGCCGCGTCCGATGCCCACTTCGAGCCGCCCGTGACTGAGATGGTCGAGAATCGAGATTTCCTCGATCAGCCGCAGGGGCGAATAGAGCGGCAGGAGATAGACGAGCGGGCCGAGCCGCATGCGCTTGGTTTCGCGCGCCACCGCGCCGAGATAGACGCCGGGCACCGGCACCATGTTGAGCGGGGTGGCGTGATGCTCGGCCACGTGCAGGCAGTAGATGCCCGCCTCGTCGGCGGCCTTGGCGAAGGCGAGGCGCTCGTCGAACAAGGTCGCGAGCGGGCGCTGGCCATGCTCGACGTGGTCGAAAATTCCAATCTTCATCGAGGCCTCGGCGCGGATGCGGGCGGTCAGTGGATTTCCGGCTCGGGAATCTGCCCCTTGCCGGCGAGGAAATCGAAATCGCAGCCTTCATCGGCCTGCCCGATATGGGCGGAGAATATGGCACCGTAGCCGCGCGCGTAGCGCGGCGCGGGCTGTTTCCAGGCCGCGCGGCGGCGATTGAGTTCTTCCTCGGCGACGTCGAGATGGATGCGCCGCGCCGGCACGTCCACCTCGATCGCGTCGCCCGTCTTGACGAAAGCCAGCGGCCCGCCGACGAAGCTTTCGGGCGAGACATGCAGGATGCAGGCGCCGTAGCTCGTCCCGCTCATGCGTCCGTCCGAGATGCGCACCATGTCGCGCACCCCCGCTTGCACCAGTTTCTTCGGAATCGGCAGCATGCCCCATTCCGGCATGCCGGGCCCGCCCTTGGGGCCGGCATTCTTGAGCACGATCACGTGGTCGGGCGTGGCGGCGAGATCGTCACGCTCGATCTCGCGCGCCATGTGGTTGTAGTCCTCGAAGGCGAGCGCGGGCCCGCGATGCTTCAGGAAGCGCTGATCCGCCGCCGCCGGCTTCATCACGCAGCCGCGCGGCGCGAGGTTACCGGTAAGCACCGCTGTTGCGCCTTCCGCGTAAACCGGGTCGGCGAGCGAATGGATGACATCGCGCAAGTAGACCTCCGCGCCGGCGATATTTTCGCCGACCGTCTTTCCGGTCACCGTCACGCAGGAGAGATCGAGGCGCTCCTTGAGCTCCAGCATCAGCGCGCGCAAGCCGCCGGCGTAGAAGAAGTCCTCCATCAGATATTTTCCCGAAGGGCGGACATTGGCTAGCACTGGAACTTCGCGCGAGAGCCGGTCGAAGCGCTCGATGTCGAGCGCAACGCCGGCGCGGCGAGCCATCGCGATGACATGAATGATGGCATTGGTCGAGCCGCCCATCGCCATGTGCACCTTGATGGCATTGTCGAAGGCGGCAGGGGTGAGGATCCGCTCGGGCGTGAGATCCTCCCACACCATGTCGACGATGCGCCGCCCTGCCGCGGCGCACATCCGGGGGTGGCTGGAATCGGCGGCCGGAATCGAGGACGCTCCCGCAAGCGTGAGCCCGAGCGCCTCCGCGATCGCCATCATGGTCGCGGCCGTGCCCATCACCATGCAGGTGCCGAACGAGCGGGCGATGCCGCTTTCCATCTCGTTCCATTGCTCCTCGCTGATGGTGCCCGCGCGCTTCTCGGTCCAGTATTTCCAAACATCGGAGCCCGAGCCGAGATACTGGCCACGCCAATTGCCGCGCAGCATCGGGCCGGCCGGCACGTAGATCGCGGGTATGCCCATGCTGATCGCGCCCATGATCAGCCCCGGCGTGGTCTTGTCGCAGCCGCCGAGCAGTACCGCGCCATCGAGCGGATGGCTGCGCAGCAGCTCTTCCGCCTCCATGGCGAGAAAATTGCGGTAGAGCATGGTCGAGGGTTTTACGAACGGCTCCGCCAGCGACATGGCCGGCAGCTCGATCGGAAAACCGCCGGCTTGCAACACGCCGCGCTTGACGTCCCCCGCCCGCGCGCGCAGGTGCGCGTGGCAGGCGTTGATCTCGCTCCAGGTATTGATGATGCCGATGACCGGTCTGCCGGCCCAATCGTCGGCATCGTAGCCGAATTGACGCAGCCGCGAGCGGTGGCCGAACGCGCGCAGATCGTTTACGCCGAGCCAGCGATGGCTGCGCAGATCTTCGGGACGCTTGCGATTCATTGCGGTGACCCGGAACGCGCGTGGGCTACTCGAGCGCCACGTGGCCGTCGTTGATGACCTTGGCCCACTTATCCGTTTCTCCGGAAACCAGCTTGCCGAAATCCGCGGGGCTTCCCGGGATCAGTATGCCGCCGAGCTCCGCCAAGCGCGCCTTGATGTTGGGATCGGCGAGACCGGCGTTGATCTCCGTGTTGAGCTTGTCGACGATTTCGGGCGGCGTCCCTTTCGGCACGCCCATCCCGTAGAACGCGCTCGCCTCGTAGCCCGGCACGGTCTCGGCCACGGTCGGAACGTCGGGCAGCGCATCGGAGCGCGTCGCCGTCGTCACCGCGAGCGCACGCAGCGTGCCGGCGCGGATATGCGGCAGCGAGGGCGGCACATTGTCGAAGATCACCTGCACCGTACCGGCGATCAGATCGGTGAGCGCGGGCGCCGAGCCCTTGTAGGGGATATTGGCCATCTCGACCCCGGTCATGAGCTTGAACAGCTCGCCCGAGAGATGGACCGAGGTGCCGTTGCCCGAGGTCGCCCAGTTGATTTTGCCCGGGTTAGCTTTGGCGTAGGCGATGAACTCGGCCACCGTCTTCGCCGGCACTTCGGGATTGACCTCCATCACGTTCGGCACCCGCATGATGCCGCCAACCGGCGCGATATCGCGCAGGAAGCTGAAGGACAGTTTCGTATAGAGCGTCGCGTTGATCGCATTCGCCGGATTGACCAGGAGCAGCGTGTAGCCGTCCGGCGCTGAATGAATTGCCGTCTCGGTGCCGATATTATTGCCCGCGCCCGGCTTGTTCTCGATGACGAACTGCTGGCCCAGCCGCTCCGAAAGCCACTGCGCGATGATGCGCGCCGTGATGTCGGTGCCGCCGCCGGGGGTGTAGGGAACGACCCAGCGCACCGGCCGGGTCGGATAGTCGAGCGCCGCGGCGCTGCCGATCCCGCCCAGCGTGAGCGCGGCGAGGCAGACGGCGAAAAGACCGACAAAATTGACGCTGGGCCTCATGGCGCTTCTCTCCGGTCCTTCTTGGCACGCGCGAACGATCAGGCTGCGGTCGTTTGCGCAATTGCGCGGCAAGGTACGCGGCCTCGCCGCCCTCGCACAAGGGTATTCACCCGCTCGCGCGGATGGCAAACGCCTGCTGCAGCCGATAGATGCCGGCGGCGATGCGCCGGCCCTTGGGCGAGAGTTTCAGCCCTTCCGCGGTGCGTAGGGCATGTCCCTCTTTGAGCAATATCGCAACGCGGCGCCCAAAGCTGTCCTCTTCGATGTAGCGCGCCAAGAGCTCTTGCTCCGGCAGCGCGTGGCCCACGGCCAGGGACAAGTCGCCGAGCATGCGCAGCGACACCGACTTGTAGAGCGCGCCGAACAGCATCAGCACGCACAAGGTCAAAAAGCCGTAAGCCGCAGAGAACGGCCAGAACGCTACGCGCTGAGCCAGCGCGAGCGAGGCGAGGAGAGCGGCGAGGTAAACCAGCGCCGCCGAAAGAACGACAATCAGCGCCGGCGACCGTTTCGACAGCCGCAGCAGAACGAGCACCACCGCAAGCCAAAGGAGCGCAGCGGCTGCGCCGAGGAGGAATGCCTCGCTCATCCCGTGATCTTCAAGGCGAGCGCCGCGACCGCGGCGCGATAGAGAATGCCGATGATCGCGCCGGTACCCGTGAGAACGATGCCATCGCCCTGCCGGCGCACGAGGCCCGCGGAGAGGAGCCCGCCGAGCCGGTGCCGCATGATCCATCCCACGCCCTCCCCTTGCCGGTAGCTTGCGGCGAGCTGCGCATCGCTCATCGGGTGCTCGCCGCGAAAGAGCGTGAGCAACAGCCCCAGCGTATAGCCGCGCGACAGCAGCGCCCAAATTTCGAGATAGACGATGAGCGCACTGGCGAGAATCATGAACGATGTCGCGAGCTCCGCTACGCTCGATGCACGCATGGCGGGAAAGCACAGTGCGATCGCCCACAGGGCGACGACGATGACGCTGCTGGCGAGAAACTGCAGCGCGTTGCGCGCGCGCAGGCGCGGCAGCCGTGACAGCGCGGCCAGCACCGCGGGAAACAGCGCCGCCGCGATCAGCGCCACCACGACGGCCGGCCCAGCCGTGAAATCGAGATGACCGATCATCGAACCCATCCCTAAGAACGGACACGGATTAGCGCGTATTCAGGTCAAATGGAATCAGCCGCAGCGTGGGCAAATCGCCGGCCCGTTGACTCACCGGCACAGATAAATCAAGCTCGGGGGCGACTTCAGTGGGGCGCACTTCGAGTCGAGCACGGAGGCGTCCCGTGGCCGCGATCAATATCGTTTGGAATTGGGGCACCAATTCCAATATCGACTTCAATCCCGCAACCGACATTCTCGATTTCGGCTGGTTTGCAGCCGACCAGTTCACCATCAGCGAGGTCAATGGGACGGTCGTCATCGCGATTCCGTCCAATCATCAGACTTACACGCTGGCGCACACGACGCTGAGCGAGCTCCATCTCTCCAACATCGTCGCCAAGGATAGGTCCGCGATCGCCGCCTGGCAGAGCGCGCTCGCGAGCGCGCCGATTGCCCCGCCGCCACCGCCCGCGCCGCCGCCGCCCGCCGCTCCACCGACGAGCGGGGCGACGACTTGGTCGGCGAGCAGCATTTACACCGCCGGCATGACCGCGACGGAGAACGGCGTCACCTATAAAGCCAATTGGTGGACGCAAGGCGCCGACCCCGCGCACAACAACGGCGGCACCGGCACCGGCCAGCCCTGGACCATTGTCGCGACGGCCAACCCGTCGCCCGCGGTCCCGAGCGTGCCGAGCGGGCTCGCGGCGGCAGCCACATCCAGCACCGGCACCACCTTGAGCTGGACCGCATCGAGCGTGCCCGGCGGCGGCGCCATCGTCACCAGCTACGCGATCTTCGAAAACAACCAGCAGATCGCGACCACGACGGCGACCACCTATACCGCGTCCAATCTCGCCGCCGATACGAGCTACACCTTCGCGGTGGCGGCGCTCGATGCGGCCGGATCGTCCGCCGCGACGAGCCCGATCTCGGTGCACACCGCGGCTCTCATCGCTTCGCCGAACAACAGCACGACATGGGCGGCGAGCAGCATCTACACCGCCGGCATGACTGCGACGGAGAACGGCGTCACCTACAAAGCC
>DATNNX010000094.1:0-9136 GCA_035601615.1 Xanthobacteraceae bacterium | reverse complement strand
AAGGCCAGCGCCGCTGCGTCACTCGGCGCAACGACAATGAAGCGCCCAAGGCCGAGCTTGGGTAAGCCGGTCGCACGGGCATGAACTTGCCGCCAGATGGTCCGATAGCGCTCCATCGCGAGCCGGGTTTCGTTGGGCGGGTCGAGGCTGACGACGTTGAGGCCGCGGCGCGCCGCGCGCTCGGCACTGTCGGGCGCGTGCACGCCGTACCAGATCGGCGGATGCGGCTTCTGCACGGGCTGGAGCTCCATCGGAACGTCGCTGAAGGAAAATCGCCGGCCTTTGAAGTCGAGGACTTTCTGGGTCAGCCCCTTGATCACCAGCTCAACTGCTTCCGCGTAGATCTCTTGCGCCTCCTGCGGATCGGTGCCGTAGTATTCGAGCTCGATCGGCGCGGCGCCGCGCCCGAAGCCGAGCTCGAGCCGGCCGCCGCTCAGCTGGTCCAGCATGCAGATTTCCTCGATCAGCCGCAGCGGATGGTGGAGCGGCATCGGCCACACCAGCGGCCCGAACCGCAGGCGCCTCGTGCGCTGGGCAAGCGCCGCAAGGAACACGCTCGGGGAGGGCGCCATGCCGAGCGGCGTCCCGTGGTGCTCGGCGAGGTGATAAGCGTAGAAGCCGGCGCGATCGTAGGCCTCTGCGATTTTGAGGCGGTCCTGGTAATAGTCCGCGAGCGCGCCGGGATATCGGTCGAGATGGTCGAATACGCCGAATTCCATTGTCTCTCCGCGTTCCAGTGGGCTGACGGCGCCACCTGCCCTACTTCTTCGGCTTCAATTTCTTTCTTCGCTGCGCCAGGTTGCGCAGCCGCAGCGCATTGAGCCGAATGAACCCCTCGGCGTCGCGGTGGTCATAGCTGACGTTTCCTTCCTCGAACGTGACGAGGTCGCGATCGTAGAGCGAATAAGGCGACGAGCGGGCGACCACCGAGACATGGCCCTTGTAGAGCTTGAGCTTGACCGTCCCGGTGACGAATTCCTGCGACGCGTCGATGGCGGCTTGCAGCATCTCCCGCTCGGGCGTGAACCAGAAGCCGTTGTAGATGAGCTCGGCATATTTCGGCATGAGCTCGTCCTTGAGGTGGGCTGCGCCGCGGTCAAGCGTGATGGATTCGATCCCGCGGTGCGCCGCAAGCAGAATGGTGCCGCCCGGCGTCTCGTACATGCCGCGCGACTTCATGCCGACGAAACGGTTCTCGACGAGATCGAGCCGGCCGATGCCGTGTGCGCGCCCGAGCGCGTTGAGCGCAGTGAGCAGATTCGCGGGCGTAAGCCGCTTGCCATCGAGCGCGACCGCGTCGCCGCGCTCGAAATCGATCACGACATAACCGGGCTCATCGGGCGCCGCCTGCGGATCGAGCGTGCGCGAATAGACGTAGTCCGGCACCTCTTGCGACGGGTCCTCCAGCACCTTGCCCTCCGAAGAGGCATGCAGCAGATTCGCGTCGACGGAAAATGGCGCCTCGCCGCGCTTATCCTTCGCGATGGGGATCTGATGCTGCTCGGCAAAGGCGATGAGCGCCTCGCGCGAGCGAAGCTCCCATTCCCGCCACGGTGCGATCACGGTCACATCGGGCTTGAGCGCGTAATAGCCGAGTTCGAAACGCACCTGGTCGTTGCCCTTGCCGGTCGCACCGTGCGCGACGGCATCCGCGCCGACCTTCTCCGCGATCTCGATCTGGCGCTTGGCGATGAGCGGCCGCGCGATCGAGGTGCCGAGGAGGTACGCCCCCTCATAGAGCGCGTTTGCCCGGAACATGGGGAAGACGTAGTCGCGCACGAACTCTTCGCGCAAATCTTCGATGAAGATGTTTTCCGGCTTGATGCCGAGAAGGAGCGCCTTCTCGCGCGCCGGCTCGAGCTCGTCGCCCTGGCCGAGATCGGCGGTGAACGTGACGACCTCGCAACCATACGTGGTCTGCAGCCACTTCAGGATGATCGAGGTATCGAGCCCGCCCGAATAGGCGAGCACGACCTTTTTCACCTGGCGCTTTTTGGCATCGCCCTGCGGCATAGTGCTGTCGCCGGCGACGCCGGCCCTCCTCCAGGTGTGGTCGGCAAGGCCGACGCTCCGCTCCGACGTGCCGGGCTGCAACCGAGCACCCTCATCTCGGCGACGAGGTGGCTTGCCGCGTAGGGCGCGGCGATGACAGCCATGGAAAAGCGGCGGGGACTATAGGGCGAATGCGCGGCGGTGCAAGCTGGTATCACCCCAGCGGGCGGGAGGACGAGCGCAACGAATTGAAGCGCGCCTTCTGCTCGTCGCTCAGCGAATCGTAGAACTTTGCCAGCGGCGGCTGCATGGTTTTCACGGCAGCGAGCGTTGCGTCGAGCCGCTTCTCCATTGCCTCGACTCGTCCGGTCGGGGTCAGCGCCTGGTAGGCCGGGCAATTGATCTTGAGCTGCTGCGCCGCCTTGACCGAAGCATCTTTCAATCCGTCGAGGACGGCGCGCTGCGCCGGCGTGGGCTGGACCGCCGAAGCAATGCGGTCGATCGGCAGGTCGGTAACTCCCGGCGTTTTCTCGTCGCAGAATTTCGTGAGATCGCGCTGGTCCTGCGCGGCGGCGGCATCATCCGCCGGCGCGATGGCGTTGAAACGCGCCTTCTGCTCGTCGCTGAGCGACTGATAGAAGCGCTCGAGCGCCGGGCGCACGGTCTGCACCGCCGCAAGCATGACTTGCAGCCGGCTCTCCATCGCCGCAAGCCGTCCGGTCGGGATGCTGGGCAGGTCCTTCGGGCAACCCGCCTTGAGCATGTCGATAGCCTTGGCGCTCGCGGCGCGCAATTCGTCGAGCGCAGGCCGCTGCGCGTCGGTTGGCTGCACCACCTCGGAGATGCGCTCGACCGGCCAGTTCGTCAGTTGCGCGGCATCATCGCTGCAAACCTCCGCGGCGCGGCGCTCACTGCCGTTCGTGCGCGCGGCATAGCGCGCCGCGCTCGCACCGCGTTGCGCGCTCCTGCCGGCATAGGATCCGTTCGAATAGCCGCCATAGGCGTAAGGACCATAGATGCCGTAGTAGACGTCGTCGTAGGCATAGGGCCAAAAATCGTCGTAGGCGTAGGGCCAGAACACATAATCGGAGAAGTCGTAATAGACGTAAGGCCAGAACAGCGGCCCGACCCAGCCGGTGACGAGCCCGCCCCACCACCACGGCCAAGCCGAGCCGAAGAATCGGCCGTGAAAGCGCGAGGAAGCGAATCGGGACTGCCACGCCACGTTGGCGATCGCGTGGTTGCCGAACACCCGGGGAGCCGGGTCGTGCATGCGAGCCCCGGCCGCAGCGGTGCGGGCCGACGCAGTGGCGAAACGACTGCCTGGGACCCGCGCGGTGGCGAGACCGGCACGCGATGTGAGTGCGCGGCCCGCGAGGCGGCCACCTGCGAAGGGACGCGCTGCGATGCGCGCGCTGCCGACATGCGCCGCACGGATATGCGTCGCTCCGATATGCGCGGCCCCGATATGCCCGGCTCCGATATGCGCGCCACTGAAGGAACGGAAACCGCCTCCCCGGGCCGCTAAACCGATGCCGCCGGCATGCCCGGCAAAGCCGCCATGGCCGCCAAATCCGCCGCCGTGGCCTCCGCCGCCATGACCGCCGCCCCCTCCGCCACCACCGCCACGCGCGTCGGCCTCGAGCGTCAACAGAGGAACGACGAGGAGCAGCGCGGCGGCCACGCAAGCGCCGGCCGTCAGCAGCGCCGTTGGCGTACGGGGCAATCTTCGTGCCGCGGCCGCGGGGGAAGCCTCAGCCTTTGTCCACAAACGAGGAGCTTGCAACGGCATGTTCCCTCCCTCGCCCGCCTGACAACCTATGCATTTAATCATCATTGTCCCGTGATGAAAGATCGATTCTGGCATTGCGGTCAGTGTGCCGCGCGCACGCCGTGTCGCGCGAGGCGCGGAAGGACCTCATCGCAGAAAAACGGCAGCTCGTCGAGATAATTGACGAAGGAGAGGGCAATCCCGCGCATGCCCGCCTTGCTGATGGTTGCGAGCTCGTCCGCCACGCGGTCGGGCGTTCCGACAAAGGGATAGCCGCCGATCGCATTGGCGGCAAAATACTGGCGCTTCTTTTCGTATTCCTCGGGCGCAATCGTCTGCGGCGTGATGTTCCTGTTGGCGAGCATACCGTCGATCGCACCCCAATCGGCGTTCTCGATGATGGCGTGGCGATAGTAATCGTCGGCTTCCTTCTGGCTCGCCCGGCAGATTACTTGGCCGACCGTGTAGACCTCGATGTCACGACCAAAGCTTCGTGCAGCGCGTTTGATCTCGGCGACTTTCTTCGCGTTCCCCTCGAGTGACGTGCGCGAACCCGAGGTCGCCACGAAGAACGCGTCGCAGTTGCGCAAGGCGAAAGCCTGGCCGACCTCCGAGGAGCCGGCATTCATCAGGATCGGTCGCGTCTCGCCGTAGGGCTTGGGAAAAGCGCGTATGCCCTTGAGCTGCAGGAACTGTCCGTCGAAATCGAAATCGCCTCCTTCGGACCAGGCTCGTTTGACCACATCGAGCCATTCCTGGGCGAAAGCGTAGCGCGCGTCATGCTCACGCTGCGTCACCCCGAACATCTCGAACTCGCCCTCGTTCCAGCCGACGACCAGATTCACACCGAAACGTCCTTCGCCGACGTGGTCGGCGGTCACGAATTCCTTGGCCGCGATCAGGGGGTGGAATAACGGCGCGTGGACCGTGCCGAACACGGTCATGCGCGCGGTCACGGAGAGGAGGCCGACCGCCCAAGTGACGGTCTCGAGCGTGCTGCCATGAAAATCGGTGACACCGCCGTAGCCCTTCCAGCGACCGATTGGCAGCATGAAATCAATGCCGGCGGCGTCCGCCATGCGGGCCAGGCGCCGGCAGTCGGGCCAACTTGCGGACCACCGTTCCGGCACTGTGGTGGCGCAGCGGCCCGAGGAGCAGTTGGCGCCGAAGATCCCGATCTTGAGCGCGTTGGGGTTGTACATGGCGATGCGATCGCGCATCGATGCCGAGCGGGCGAGCACTGCGGTCTCCATCCCGGTCAAGCCTATAGCGCATCCCTGGCCGCGCCTACTCCACGCTTGCGTCCTCGCCTGCCGGATAAGCCCAGCACAGCGCAGACGGGAGAATCACGTCCACGTCACTGCCGATCGCGTGCCGCGCATAGGTGCCGAGCTCGAGCGCCTCGATGCGCCCGCCGAGCGCGGCGAGCTCATAGATTGTCTGCGTGCCCTGATAGCGGCGCGCCGCGACGCGGGCGGTGAAGCGATTGTCGGTGCCCGCCACGCCGTCCTCGCCGAGCCTTAAGTTCTCCGGCCGCACTGCGATCCTGACCGCCGCGCCCGTATCCAGCCTCGCAGGCATCAGCGCCGTGAGGCGCTGGCCGCCTGCTTCGACCGTGGCGAATTCGCCGTTGCGCGCAAGCACGCGGCCGGCGAGCAGATTCGATGCGCCGGTGAACCTGGCGACAAAAAGGTCGCTCGGACGATTGTAGATTTCGTCGGCCGAGGCCATCTGCAAGAGCTTGCCGTCGCGCATCACCCCGATGCGGTCGCCCAGCACCACAGCCTCGGCCTGGTCGTGGGTCACGTAGACTGCGGTGACTCCGGTCTGCTTGATGATGCGCCGCAAATCGTCGCGCAGGCGCAAACGCAGCTGCGCGTCAAGATTGCTGAGCGGCTCGTCGAGCAGAAGGAGCTGAGGCTGATAGACGAGGCTGCGCGCAAGCGCCACACGCTGCATCTGCCCGCCGGAGAGCGACACCACCGAGCGATCGGCGAACTCTTCTAGCCCGACCAACTTCAACACGTCGCCGGTCTTGCGCTCGATCTCGGCGCGCGACACGCGGCGATGCCGCAGCGGATAGGCGACGTTCTGCTTGACCGTCATATGCGGCCAGACCGCGTATGACTGGAACACCATGCCGATGTTGCGTGAACGCGGCGGCACCTGGACGCCGTCTGCGGGCGCCGACACCAGCCGCCCGCCGATGCTGATGCGCCCGGCAGTGGAATGTTCGAGGCCCGCGATGCAGCGCAGCGTCGTGGTTTTGCCGCAGCCGGAAGGGCCGAGCAACACCACGATCTCGCCCGCGGGCACGTGAAAGCTCACCCCGTCCACGGCGGGCCGGCCGATGGCGAATTGCTTGCGCAAATCACGGACGTCGAGGGGAGCCGACATGCGCCTTCCGGCCTTTATTGCGGCTGCACAGAGCGCACGCGGGCTACTGCCGGTAGCCGTAGATCTTGTTCCACTCCTCGACCCAGGACGCGTGCAGCTTCACGTACTGATCGAAGTTCGGCAGCCAGACTTTGACCACCTTGGGATCGAAACCTTCGGGGTAGACCGGCGGCTGCCGCAGCGAGGTGAGGTTGCCAAGCTCCTTGATCATGAAGGTCTGACCTTCCTCGGACAGGCACCAGTTGAGGAACAGCTTCGCCGCATTCGGATTCTTGGCCGTCGACGGCACGCCGTCGGCGTACGGATTGACCGGCGCGCCCTCGGGCGCAAAGAAAACCTCGAGCGGGGCGCCATCCCGCTTCTTCGGATAGACGATGTTGTAGAGCAGCGGCCCCATCGTGATCTCGCCGCGCACGAGCGCATCCGACATCGGCGCGCCGGAGGGATAGAGCAAGGGGTTGGTCGCCGCCTGCTTCTTCCAATAGTCCTCGCCCAGCACCTGCCGCTCGAACATGACGCGCGTCCAGGTCGTGCCGCCCGAAGGCGCGATAACCTCGCCGATCTGCTTGTTGCCGTATTCAGGCTTGGTGAGGTCGATCCAGCTCTTCGGCGGCTTCTTCACTAGCGCCGAATTGTACGCGATCGACCACACTAGCGTGATGCGCGGCCACAGCTTCGGCGAAATCATCGCTTCGGGAAGATAGTCCTTGCCGTTCGGCGGCGCGTAGTCCTGGAACAGACCAACCAGGTCGGTCATAAGCGCGCGGTCGGAATGATCGATCACGTCGGCCGAGAGCTTGCCGGCGGCGGCTTCCGTCTTCACGCGGGTGATGAGCTGTCCACCCGGGGCGCGCACCATCTCCACCTTGATCTCGGGGAAGCGCTTGTTGAACGCCTTGATGACCTCTTGCTCGACCTCGGCGAAGTTTGCGGTGTAGTAGACGAGCCTGCCTTCCTTCTTCGCGGCGGCGATCAGCTCAGGCGGCCCAAAATCTTGCGCAGCCGCCGGCAGCGCCATCAGGGCCGCAAGGCCGAGCGCGGTCAGGATCGATCTCATGGCGAGGTTCCTCCTGTTGTCATGGTCATCAGCCCGCGCGGCCCACGCTCGCCTCCGTGCTGCCTCCGCGGGACAACCAGCCGGCGACGCCAATTACCACTGCGAGCAGTACCGTCTGCACCAGGCTAAAGGCGGCCGCCTTTCCGGTATTCCCGCCTTCGTAGTAATCGAGCAGAAGCACCGCCATGACCATCGTGTCGCTGGTGTAGAGAAACAGCGATGAGCCGAGCTCGCGGATCGCCAGGATGAACAGCAGCGTCATGGCGGCAACGGTGCCCGGCCGGGCGAGCGGCAGCACGATCGTGCGAATGGTGGCGATACGCCCCTTGCCGCAGATCCAGGCCGCTTCTTCGAGCTCGCGGTGAATCTGCAGAAACGATGTGGAGAGCGACTTCATCGTATCCGGCATGAAACGGGCGACGAAGGCGAGCATGAGAATCCAGATCGTGCCGTAGAGGCCGCCAGGCAGGCCGATCCAGGCCCAAAGATAGGCGACGCCGATCACCAGTCCCGGGATCGCCACCGGCAGCGTTGCGACGAGATCGATCGCGCGGCGCGCGGGCGCGTTGCTGCGATGGACGGTGTATCCGATGGCAAAGGCGATGACGCCGCCCACGATGGCGGTCATCAAGCCGACCTCCATCGTGTTCCAGATGGAGCGCATGGTGAGCGGGTTATCGAAGACGGCGTCGAAATGCACGAGCGAGTAGTGCCGCAAATCGAACAAGCTGCCGGCATTGGGAATGAACAGGAAGCGGCGGAAAGCGGCCACGATCAGAGCGAGCGTGGGCAACACCACGACGGTGAAGAGATAGAGCAACGACAAGGAAAGGGTGAACCAACGCCACGGTCCAAGCTCGATGACGCGTGGGCGGAATGCCTTTCCGGAGACGGTCGTGAAGCTGCGGCCGGCGAGCACGCGCTGCTGCAACAACACCAATGCGCCGGTCACCGCCATGAGGATGATCGCGACGGCGGCGGCCGTGCTGTAGAGCGGCGGCGACCAGTTGGTCAGCTTGAAAATGTAGGTGGTCAGCACGGGGATGTCACCAGGCGCGCCGAGCACCGCCGGAATGCCGTAGATGCCGAGCATCACGACGAAGGAGAGCAGCATTCCGGAGATGATCGCCGGCGCGATCAGCGGGAACGTGATGGTGAAGAGGGTACGTACCGGGCCCACGCCAGCGATCTCCGCCGCTTCCTCAAGGCTCGGATCCATGTTTCGCAGCGCCGAGGCCGTGAACATGTAGACGTAGGGGGCGTAATACATGCCGAACACCACGATCAGTCCGGTCATGGAGTAAAGGTCGATGCGCCAAGGAATGCCGGCCCATCCCATCATGGTGTTGATCAGCCCGGATTTCGGCGAGCCGAGGATCGACCAGGCGATGCCCGCGACCAGCGGCGGCACGAACAGCGGGATTAGGCTCGCGGCGGCAACGAAGCCTCGCCACGGTGTGTTGGTGCGCACGACGATCCAGGAAAACGTGAGCCCGATGATGACGGCGAGGGCAGTGCCGCCGGTGCAGGCGATCAGCGAATTAGCGAGCGCCAGATGCACATTGGGATTGCCGAGAACGGTGACGAAGTTGGCGAGCGAAAGATCGAACACGCCGAACCCGTCCACCACCGGATTGGTGTTGGTGAGCGCGCCGAGAAGCAGCATCGCCACGGGATAGAGGACGAGTAAGCCTAAGAGCGCGAGCAGCGCGCCCGACCACAGGTAGCCGGCAACGGCGCCTAGTCGTGCCGCGCGTTCGGTCCTTGCAGCGGGCGCGGCAAGTGCCGCGGCTTCTGCCGTCACGCTTTCCCTCCGGCGCTCCCTCGGCGCCGGTGACCGGCGCCTATTATCGTTGTCATGGCTAGCATAGCACGCGGCACGCCGGGAGGCGCCAGAACAGGGCGTTGTCGCGGTTTGC
>DATNNX010000093.1:0-2298 GCA_035601615.1 Xanthobacteraceae bacterium | reverse complement strand
CGCTCGCACGATCGGCCCGGCGATCAGTTGTGGGAAAAAGCTGATGTACAGGGCGATGTTGACAAAGGACGGCTCGGGCACGACCTTGCCGCGGTACACGTCGATGACGTAGCTGATCGCGTGAAACGTGTAGAAGCTGATGCCGACGGGGAGAATGATTCGCATCACCGGCAGGCTGGCGGGCACCCCAAGATCGGCGAGCGCGGCGGTGACGTTCGACAGAAAGAAATCGTAATACTTGAAGAAGCCCAGGATGGCGAGGTCGATGCCGATGCTCGCCGCCAGGACGGCCGCTCGCCAACGGCGTGTCACGCGCGCAAGCAACTGGCCGGCGGCGAACGCGGTCACCGTGACGAACAGCATCAGAAAACAGAAGCGCCAGTTCCAGACGGCGTAGAAAACGTAGCTCGCGATTGTCAGTAGCCATTTCCGGGTGCCGGCGTAGCGACAGCTCCAGTGCAGCACGTAGACGACGGCGAGAAACGCCGCGAACTCGAGCGAGACGAAGTTCATGGCCACACGCCCATTTCGACGAGGCGGTCGCCGAGCCACCTCGTGAAGACCTCGCGTGCGGCGCCTTCCAGGTGGTCGAAATCATGCCAGTCGGCGCCATGCCGCAACTCTGCAAGAAGCTTGGGCTCTTCGCCGATGATGCAGGCGAACTTGGTCATCGCATCGCAGAAGCGGCGGGCATAAGCGACGTTGGCGCCCTGCATACTCGGGACCAAGTAAAAGGCAAACCGCTCGACGCCGTGGCGCTGCAACGTCGCGATCTCTTCTGCCAGGAAGGCGCGCATCCACCGCGTCGGCACGTCCTGCGGCCAGTCTGGTTTCAAATCCCGCGCGGCGGCGGCTTGCTCGAGCAGCCCGGCAATATCGTCGTCGCTGAAGTGCCTCGGCGGCGGAGACCCGTCGGTGTCATAGGTAGCGGTATCGTGGAGCGGCGCGCTGTTCCACAGAAACCCTACATGGCTGATGTGAAGGGCCAATTGGCCGAGGATTTCGCTCCCCAGCGTAAAGCGCTGAGAGAGGCTCAGGCCATCGGCGCCTGCCAGCCAGCGTAATGCCCACCACGCGCTCGACCCGTCCATCATCGCGACCATGCGGTCGCTGAACCGCATCTGGTGAACCTGGTACAGCGGACCGCTGTCGTAGCCGCCGGCGATTTCGAGCAGCACGAGTTGCGGCCTTTGCTTGGCGCGGGCCAGGTACTCGTTTAGGTAGTGCAGCCGCTCGAGATGCGGCGCGCCGCCGACCGCGAGGCGCTGCACCGCGGCGGCGCGTCCGGAGCTGCCGAGCGCTTCGGCGAGCACCTCCGGGTCGATCCCCGCTTCGCTAAAGCTCGACCCGATAAGAAGAACGACCGGCCGCTCGCCGTCGTAATCGCTCAGTTGCTGCAACAGGTCGTGAAAAGGGCCTTTAGGGACCAGCCCGAGCCCCGCGATCGTGGCGGATAGCCCGCCTTGGGCTAGGATGAAGCCGCCGAGGGCGAGCAGTGCAGCGCGGAACGGGCGCCCCGGGCGCGGGCGAGGCAGCAGATGGTAGGCCCCGGCCATCGCGGCGCCGAGCAGCAGGCACGCTAGCGTGCTCATTGGAAAGTCGGGCTATGTACAGCCCGAACCCCGCTCTGAATGCTCCTTCCGCTGCAACTCGGCATCGTCCGCGTATTGGAACACTGTCGCGCCTGCTTTGGTTGCGTTGAACCGGTTTGCGCGATGCGCGAGTGGGCGCGGGTTGCGGCGACAAGCACGCCGAAATTCCGCTACTCACCGGCTCAAACCCCGCTGCCTGGTTCAACTTTAGCTGCACATAACGGTTTCACCGGCAGGAGAGGTGACGAATTCTGCCCCGACCATGTTGTTTTAGGCATGCTGCTAAATTTCTTATTTGATCCGAGGAGAAGTAGTCGATCAGCTTAACGGACCTGCTGGTCGGCTCGTCTGCGATCGCGACCGAAGCCGATCGCATGCTTGCCGTAGGGGCAAGTCGGCCAGCTTTCGACGCGACCGTCAGGTCCGCTAAGGGTCCAGACCGTGTGAAAACTCAAACACCCGGGCGGCTGTTTATGAATTTCAGTCGGTTTTCGGCATTTTCGGCCATTACAGGCCCGGCAGAGCGAAAAAATTCGCTCCAGATGCGCCGTTTTCAGACAATTTCCGAGTTTTCACACGGTCTGGACCCGAAGCCGACCCTCACCTTTTGCCCTGGGAATGGGTCTTCATGCCCCACTGCCGTCATTCACCAGAGCGCGGACTCATGCACCAAGCCACGCTGTGAGCCTTGATCTTTCGCGGACCA
>DATNNX010000092.1:0-8607 GCA_035601615.1 Xanthobacteraceae bacterium | reverse complement strand
TCAAACCGGCGATGATGCGCAGCGCCGTCGACTTGCCGCAGCCGGATGGGCCGAGCAGCGAAACGAACTCGCCCGGCCATACCTGGAGGCTGAGCCGCTCGAGCGCGACCACGCCATTGGCGAAACTTTTTCCGACGGCGTTGAGCGCGACGACGGGCGACTTGGGCGGATCAATGGACACGTTGGAATGCTCGCCGAACGACGGCTTGGCCGACGATCTCAGAGGACGTTCTTTTGTCGTGGATGCACAACGGCGCTGGGCACGCGGTGTGTTCCCCTCTCCCTTGTGGGGAGGGGTTAGGGGTGGGGGTCGGGCGATGAGGCACTACAAGAGCGACACTGAGGGACCCCCCTCCCCAACCCTCCCCCAGCCGGCTGCGCGCTTGCGCGCTTCCGGCAAATTTAAGAGTGCCCAAACCCCGGCAAGCCGAGGTTTGGGTGGGGGAGGGAGCAGACCGAGTTTGCCGCCGCGTTAATCGCATCCACGCACTATAGGTGAGTCTACTTCCGCAATCCGGCTTCCGACATGAACGCGACCCAACGCTTCACTTCGGCGGCGTGAAAGTCGGAAAACTCGCGCACGCCGAGCCCGGTCGGCTCGAAGCCGATGGCGCGGAATTTTTCGCCGATCTCGGGCTGCTTCACGATATCGGCGATGGCGGCGCCCAGCGTGGCGCGGATGTCGTCGGGCATCTGCGGATGCCCGTAGACGCCGAGCCATCCCGTGAGCTCGACACCGCTGACGCCCGCCTCCTTGAAGGTCGGCACCTGCGGAATGCTCGGCAGCCGATAGGGGCTGGTCACCGCGAGCCCTTTCACCGCGCCGGTCTTGATGTGCTCCATCACTACTGGAAACACCTCGATCAGCACGTCGATCGAGCCACCCATGAGATCGTTGAGCGCCGCGGGCCCGCCGCGGTAGGGCACGTGCACCAGCTTGGTGCCGGTTTGTTTCATGAACAACTGAACCGCGAGATAGTCGAGCGCCGCGGTGCCGGTCGAACCGAAGGTGAGCTTGCCGGGCCGCGCCTTGGCGTAGTCGATGAACTCCTTGACCGAATTCACCGGCGTCTTCGTGTTGACGATCATGGCGGTTGCGTATTCGGCGGTACCGGCGATCGCGCTAAGGTCGCGCAGCGCGTCGAAGGGCGCGTTCACCTCCATGGCGTAGCCGAGGACGAAATTGCCCATGGTGCCGGCCATGAGCGTGTAGCCGTCGGGCTCGGCCTTGAGCAGCTCGCGCAACCCGATCAGGCCGTTGGCGCCGGACTTGTTCTCGACAACGACCGGCTGGCCAAACTTGGCGCGCAGGCCCTCCCCTACGAGCCGCGCCGACAGATCGGTGATGCCAGCCGGCGGCGCCGGAACGATCATCCGCAGCGGGTGCGAGGGAAAGGATTGCGCGGAGGCCGAAGCCGCGAGCAGCACGGAAAAGACAAGACTCAACGGCGCGCGCATGGTTCTTCCGCAGAAAATCATTTCGGCCGCAGATCGACACCGACCTTCTTGTTCACGAATTGCAACGTGTAGGCCTTGTCAAGCGCGACCAACGGCTTGACGACCCCCGCACGCACCATCTTGTCGTAAAAATTCTTCATGCGCGCGTCGGTCATGGCGCCGACGCCGAGCGTGAGCGCGTCGCCGGAATCGACGATGCCGTACTCCTTCATCTTCGCAATCGAATAGGCGAGTAATTCATCGGTCATTTCCGGGTTCTGCCGCTTGATCAGCGCGTTCGCCGCGCGGTTGTCATGGTAGAGATAATTCATCCAGCCGCTGATCGAGGCATCGACGAAGCGCTGCACGAGGTCGCCCTTGCTCGCGGCCAGATCGCGGCGCGTCTCGATCAGCGTCGAATAGCTGTTGAAGCCATAGTCGGCGAGGAGAAAGACTTTCGGCGTGAGGCCCGCCTGCTTCTCGATGGCAAACGGCTCGGACGTCACATAACCCTGCATGGCGCTATGCTTGTCGGCCAGGAACGGCTGCGGATTGGACGTATACGGCTTCACCCGTTTGTCGCTGAAACCGAAATCCGCCTTGAGCCACTGGAAGTAGCTCGCGAGCCCCTCCTTGGAGACGAACAGCGTGAGCTTCTTCAAGTCTTCGAATTTGTCGACCCCCTGCCCCGGATGCGCGATCAGCACTTGCGGGTCCTTCTGGAACATGGCGGCGACGGCAAGGGTCGGAATGTTGCGCTCGACAGCGTCGAAGCTTTGCAGCGTGTTGGCGCTCATGAAGAAGTCGAGCTTGCCGGCCAACAGCAGCATGCGGTTGTTCACGTTGGGTCCGCCCGGCACGATGGTGACGTCGAGCCCATAGCGGCGATAGGTGCCGTCGGCGAGCGCCTGGTAATGCCCGCCGTGCTCGGCCTCCGCCACCCAGTTGGTGCCGAAGGACACCTTGTCGAGGGTTTGTGCAGGCGCGGCCGCCGGCACGCAGATAAGCGCGCAAGCAAAAACCGCGCAGGAGAAATGAACGAACCGTGTTGGGTGCATGATCACGCCGCGCACTCGGTGTGCTCCCCTCCCCCTTGCGGGGAGGGGTTGGGGGTGGGGGTCGCGAGTGTGAGGCGACGCTTGCGCATCACCGAACGACCCCCACCCCGGCGTTTCGCCATAGCCGACGCGTCGGCGTTTTGGCGCCAAGAACGGCGGCCGAAGGCCGCCTCTGCCCTCCCCACAAGGGGGAGGGTAGAAACCGAGTTTGTCGCTAGCGCTGATTCCATTTCACCTGAAAGACAGACGGGGATCACTGCTTGAAGCGCTCGATGAACCACTTGAGCAGCCGCGTCCAGATCTCGTCCTTGCCGACCTGGTCCTCGATGCCGTGCTCGAGGTTCGGGTTGTCGTTGACCTCCATGACGATGAAGCCGCGGTCGGTCTCCTTGATGTCGACGCCGTAGAATCCGTCGCCGATCGGCCGCGCCGCGCGCACCGCAATGTCGATCAGCTCGGGGGGCGCCTTGTCGAGCTCGAAGGTGCGAAAGCCGCCTTCGTGCGAGGAGCCGTCGGGGCGGTGCTTGACGATCTGCCAATGCCCGCGCGCCATGCGGTACTGGCACACGAACAGCGGCTCGCGCGCGAGCACGCCCACGCGCCAATCAAACTGGGTGGGCAGGAATTTCTGCGTCAGCAGCAGGTCGGTTTCCTCGAACAGTTCGTCGGCGACGCGGCGAAATTCCTCAGGCGTATCCACTTTGTGGATGCCGCGCGAGAACGAGCCGTCGGGAATTTTTACCACCAGCGGCAGGCCGAGCTCGTCCATCGCTCTCGGCAGATCGCCGACGTCGGCGAGCATCACGGTCGGCGGCGTCGCCACCTGGTTCTGGCCCAAGAGCTCCATGAGAAAAACCTTGTTGGTGCAGCGGATCATGGAGATCGGATCGTCGATGACCGGCATGCCTTCCTGCCAGGCGCGCCGGGCAAAGCGGTAGGTGTGATTATCGATCGACGTCGTCTCGCGGATGAACAGGCCGTCGTACTCGCCGACCTCGGCGAGCTGCCGGCGCGTCACCGGCTCCACATCGACCGAAAGCCGCTCCGCGATGCGCGCCATGTGCTTGATCGAGTCCGGCGAGGACGGCGCCATCTTCTCGTTGGGATCGTAGAGCACCGCGAGATCGTATTTTGGCACGGTGCGCGCTTTTGGATCGCGCCACTCACGCTTGGTGTGCTGGTGCAGCGCTTCGCGCAGGAACAAGGCTTCGCCGTTGGCGAGGCGCGTGATGTTGCGCGGGCGGATGCGATCGATGGAAAGCCAAGTACCGGCCTCGACGTTGACCTCGAGCGCCGGACAGCGGAACCAATCGAACAGCATGCGCGCAAACGATTCGAAGCGCGGATCGCGGGTGATGCCGAAACAGACCAGGAGCTTGAACTCGCCTTCGGGCTGGAAGTCGGCGCGCCGCGCACAGCGGTTGAGCTCGTCCTCGAGCTTTGGCAGCGCATGCTCGTAGAGCTTCGCTTCGCGCAGCTCCAGCATGGTCTCGACCGTCGGCACGACGCGGTGCCCGCGCGCCTCCGCCAGCAGGGAGGCGTAGTAGCCCTTAGACTGATAAGCGTAGGAGCGCGCCAGGTTGACGAGCTTTGGCCGTCCCATGTCGAACAGGCGCGGACGGGCAAGATACTCGCTCGTCGTGATGACCTTGTGCGGCGTATCGGCGTTGGGAAGGTCTTTGGGCTGGTCGACCAGAATGACCCAGCCGGTCATGAACGTCCTTTCCGGATGACGATGGCCGCGCTCAGCCGCTCGCGACTCAAACGGGTCACGCGCTCGAACGCGGGCCACGGCATCGCGTAAGTCTCGGCGGCGGCCGCCATCCCTTGATCATCTCTGATGGCCGCCGGATCGTGCATGAGAACATGCCGTCCGTCGCGGCCGAAGGTAAAAATCCAGTGCGGTCTTCCCCTATCGACCATGTGATAGCCCGAAACGAGGACGATGACCACGCTCCCGGCAGCGAACGCGCGCATGAGAACCGATTCGCTCACCGGAGTCAGGTGGGTGGGGATAGCTAGCGCCTTCGCCTCACGCTGGAAGGCGAGCTGCGTGACGCGCATGACGCGGCGCTTGTCGGCGGATTGTGCGGTCTCGAGAAAATAGGGGCCGGGGTGGCTGACATAGAGCTCCGGTTCCAGACCGTGGCGCTTGAGCGCGACCGCCATCCCGTAAGGCTCGCACCCGCCCGGTCCCGAGGTCATGAAGATCGTGGTCGCTTCGCGCCAAAGCTGAAACTCGAAGGCGGGCTCCGGTTTAAAATTCCGATCCGCCCAGGCGAGCGCCATCATGATGCATGCAGGCCCGCAGGTGAATTCGGTGCTCTGGTGAAAATAAGGCGGTGCGGCCGCGAGCGCCGGCAAGTTGGGCACGAGCCGCTTCTCGAAACGCAAGGCATCGCCGCCGTCCTCGTAGTAGCGGCCAATCCGACCGACCCCGCGGTAGCCGCTCTTGCGGTAGCGGGCGATCGCGGCGTGGTTGGTCACATGCACCTCGAGGCGGATGGCGCGACAGTCGCGCGCGAACGCGGCGGCTTCGGCGGCCGCGAGCAGCATCGGGCCGGCCCCGCGTCCGCCCATCTGCGGCGCAACTGCAAGCGAATAGAGGCGCGCGATGAGCGAGCGCGGCCGGAACAGCACGATGGCGGTGCCGGCGAGCCGGCCGGCGTCCTCGGCCACGATCACCTCTGCGGTCGGCGAATTGAGAAAGCGGCGCAAGCTGCGGCGCGAGAGCCGGTCGGTCGCGAACACGCGCTGCTCGAGATCGGTCAAGACGTCGAGGTCGGCGCGCTCGGCCTTGCGAACGCGGATCTCGGCTACTGGCGCGTGGGCAAGACGGGCGGGCATCGTGGAGACTTAAGACGATATCAGCTTCGCCATACGCCCGCACCGGGGGGCGCACCTCGCTAAATTCATGTCCGCTCGTCCCCGCGAAAGCGGGGACCTAGTTGGGACTGGATTCCCGCTTGCGCGGGAATGAGCGGTGGAGAGTGCTCCTGCGGGAAGCACCAGGGAGTATCTGTCCCGATTCGGCCGTTGCAGCCTTTGAACCCGTTGGTCGCCTGCCGCGACGAACCGGACGAGCGGCGGCAAGCGCCGCAGTGGGAATAAAGCCGTCTATTCCGCCGGAGGTTTCGCTCCGGAGCAAAACAGTTGCGATCGGCGCGTGCGCCCCCATCCACCCCCGCGTCGATCCGGCCGTGAGCCATTGTCTCTCCTTCGTCATGCCCGCGCTTGGCGCGGGCATCCACGTCTTGTTACCGCTTGCGACGACGTGGATGGCCGGGACAAGCCCGGCCATGACGACCATGAGCGGCGCGCCCTTGTCGAGCGCGCCCCCGATGTGCGACTTTGCACCAGCAGTGATCTTGCTCGCCGAGAAGGGGACAACCATGCGCACTGGCCTGATAACCGCCGCCCTCACGCTCATTCCCGCGGCTGCCTTCGCTCATACCGGCGCTCCTGATGCGCACGGTTTCGTCTGGGGCTTCGCGCATCCGTTCGGCGGGCTCGATCACGTTCTCGCGATGGTGACGGTCGGCATCTTGGCCTGGCAGCTCGGCGGTCGCGCGCTCGTCCTCGTGCCTGCGACCTTCGTCCTCGTCATGGCCGCGGGCGCCGCGCTTGGCATGGCTCGCATCCCGCTGCCGTCCGTCGAACTTGGCATCGCCGCCTCGGTGATCGTGCTCGGCGGCATGGTGGCTTTCGCCTGCGAGGCCCCGCTTGCGATCGCCATCGGCCTCGTGGGCTTGTTCGCGATCTTCCACGGCCATGCGCACGGCACCGAGATGGCGCTCGATGCCGCCGCCGGCGCCTACGCCGCGGGATTCATGCTGGCGACCGCGCTGCTCCACATCGCCGGCATTGGGCTCGGCTGCGCGATCGGCCGCATCGCCGACGGCCGCGCGGCTTACCGGCTCGGCGGCGCGCTCGTCGCGCTCACGGGCTTGGCGATCCTGACGCAGATAATTTGAAGGTTACAATCATTGCCCGTGCCACACCGTCCCCTCCCCCGCTTGCAGGGGAGGGAGCACATCGAGCGCGCGGCATCACTCCACTTCAGGTCATCGGGCATCGAGGCCCATCGCCAGCACGCGCGCGACGTGGAGCGCCTCGCGCCCGCTGCCATCCTTGATCTGATGGCGGCATGAGACGCCGTCGGCGCAGATGAGCGTGTCGGCGTCGGCTTTGCGCACGGCAGGAAGGAGCGAGAGCTCCGCCATCTTGAGCGACACGTCGATCGTATCGGCGCCGTAGCCGAAGGCGCCCGCCATGCCGCAGCAGCTCGAATCGACCGTGTCGACCGCCAAATCGGGCACCAGGCGCAGCACGTTCTCGACCGCGCCCATGGCAGCGAAGGATTTCTGGTGACAGTGGCCGTGCAATAACGCCCGTTTCGCCACGGGCTTGAGCGGAAGTTTCAGCGCGCCGGCCTTCGCCTCGCGGGCAAGAAACTCCTCGAATAGGAGCGCGTGTGCCGCCAAGCGGCGCGCATCTTCGCCCTTCACGAGCGCCGGAATCTCATCGCGGAAGCCGAGAATGCAGCTCGGCTCGAGCCCGATGAAAGGAATCCCGCGCTCGAGGAGCGGCGCAAGCGCGGCGATGCAACGCTGCGCCTCGCGCCGCGCCTCCTCGATGAGGCCGACCGCGAGGAACGTGCGCCCGCAGCAGAGCGGCCGCTCGCCATCGGCAGGTTTGGGCAGCTGCACGCCATAGCCGGCGGCGGCGAGCACGGCGAGCGCGGCCTCGATATTCTCCGGCTCGAAGTAGCGGTTGAAGGTATCGGCAAACAACACGACGGGCCGCGACTGCGCATCGCCATCACGGGGCGGCTCGCGCCATGCATCGGCACGCCAGCGCGGCAAGTCCCGCCGCGCGCTCAGCCCGGCATATCGCTCCGACAATTGCCGCAGGCGCGGCACGCCGTTGCGCATGTTGGCGAGCTTGGGCCATTTGGCCGCGAGCGGAGCGTAGCGGGGCAAGTATCCGATCAACCGGTCGCGCAGCGAGAGCCCGCGTTTGGCTACGCGCGCCGCTTGCGCCTCGATTTTCATGCGCGCCATGTCGACGCCGGTCGGACATTCGCGCCGGCAAGCCTTGCAGGAGACGCACAGCTTGAGCGTCTCCGCCATCTCCTCCGAGGTCAGCGCGTCCGCTCCGAGCTGGCCGGTGATGGCAAGCCGCAGCGTGTTGGCGCGCCCGCGCGTGACATCGCGCTCGTCGCGGGTGACGCGATAGCTCGGGCACATGACGCCGCCGGTGAACGTACGGCACGCGCCGTTGTTGTTGCACATCTCGACCGCGCCCTGGAAACCGCCGCCGGCGCCGGGATAGACGGACCAATCGAGATGCGTGCGGATATCCTCCGCCCGGTAGTCGGGCCCGTAGCGGAACAGGGTGCGATCGTCGAATTTCGGCGCCCGCACGATCTTGCCGGGATTGTAAAAACCCTTGGGGTCGAACCGATCCTTGACCTGTTCGAAGGCGCGCGAGAGACGCGCCCCGAACATCTTTTCATGGAACTGCGAACGCACGATGCCGTCGCCGTGCTCGCCTGAATGCGAGCCCTTGTAGGCGAGCACCAAGTCGAAGGCCTCCTCGGCGATGGCACGCATCGCTTCGACGTCGCGCTCGAGACGCAGATTGAGCACCGGCCGCACATGCAGGCACCCGACCGAGGCATGCGCATACCAAGTGCCGCGGGTGCCGTGCTTGGCGAAAATGTCGGTGAGCTTGGAGGTGTATTCGGCGAGATGCTCGAGCGGCACCGCGCAGTCCTCGACGAAGGAAACGGGTTTCCCCTCCTCCTTCATCGACATCATGATGTTGAGACCGGCGGTGCGGGTTTCGCCGATGGCGGCCTGCAGCTTCGGATCGAAAATCTCGACGACGCCGCCCCATTTGGCGCCTAGCTTGTCCCAGCCCAGCCCGAGAGCGCCGATTACGTCCTTGAGCTGCATGAGGCGGCGCAGGTTGTGGTACTGGTCGTCCTCGGCAAATTCCACGAAAAGGATGGCTTCGGGGTCGCCGCGCACAACTGTCTCGATGGTCGGCCGGAACATCGCGATGTCGCGGGCGAGACCGAGCATGGTGCGGTCGATGAGCTCGACCG
>DATNNX010000091.1:0-14446 GCA_035601615.1 Xanthobacteraceae bacterium | reverse complement strand
AGCCTTGCCTGCCGTAGCGCCGCATGCCGTCGGCGATGACGACGCCGAGGTCGGCGACGAAATGCGACACGCCGCCCACGTTCTGGCAGATCAGCTCGCCCGCGGTGTTGACCAGCGCCGTACAGAAGTCGCGCACCTCGTAGATCATCATGTTGTAGGAGGTGCGCTGGAGATCGACCGCCATCTCGTTGGCGACCGCCGGCAGCGCGTTGCGGACCACTTCGAGCGTGACGGGGTCGAGGTTCGCGGTCATTTGCGTCACTCGGCGGGTTGGACATGATCCGCTCGTCCCCGCGAAAGCGGGGACCCAGGGGCACAGCCTGCGGCCCCTGGATTCCCGCTTGCGCGGGAATGAGCGGTGGAGAGGTGTATCACCAATTATCCCCCTCCCACCGAAATGATCAGTTCGCCCGATGGAGCCACCGTCAAGGCATCCTGTGCGAACAGGACTGTCGTCGTCCCGTGTTCCTGGACGAGCGCAGGGCCTCGGATTGCGCTTCCGGCGCCAAGCGACTCCCGCCGGTAGACCGGGCAGGGCAAGGACTTGTCAGCCAAATAGACGGCGCGCTCGTGCGATGGCTTTGCGGGCGCACCTTCAGCAACTCGTGGAAAACTTGGTCTCGGCCTTTTGCCGATCAGCGCGAGGCGGATATTGACCATCTCCACCGGCTCTTCCGGTGAATGATGGGCATAACGGTGTTCGTACAGTGCATCGAATGCGGCTCTGATGCCGGCGCGATCTCCCGCCGCGATCGCCGCGAGGCTGACCGGAACCTGGAGCGTGAATTCCTGACCGACATAACGCAGGTCGAGATGGATCTGGGGCTCCGCCTTCGCGACATGGCGCAGCGCGGCCGAGGTTTCCGCGAGCATCTCATCGTGGATCTGTAACAAGGCCGCGAAATCGACGGTGGCGAGATCGGCATAGAATGTGCGGATGAAGTCGTGCCGTTCGTCTGCCAGCAACATGCCGAGAGCGGAGAAATGCGAGGGGAAAAGCGGCACGATGACCGTGGGGATGTGCAGCTCGCGCGCGATGGCGACCACGTGGAGCGGGCCTGCGCCACCCGAAGCGACCAGCGCGAACTCGCGTGGATCGTAGCCCTTCGCGACCGAGACTTCGCGCACGGCAAGCGACATTTTGGCGCTGGCGATCTCGACGATCGCCTGCGCGGCCGCGACCATATCCATCTTCAAGGGAGCGCCGATTTTCTCCGCGATGCCGCGGCGGGCGCTCTCGGCATCGAGCTTCATCTCACCACCGAGAAAGTTGTCGGGATCGAGCCGCCCGAGCGCCACATTGGCATCGGTAATAGTCGGCGCGCTGCCGCCGCCGCGATAGCAGATCGGGCCGGGATCGGCGCCCGCGCTCTGCGGCCCGACCTTGAGGGCGCCGACGTCGTCGAGCCAAGCGATCGAGCCGCCGCCCGCCCCGACTTCGACGACGTCGATCATCGGCAGCATCACCGGATGGCCGCTGGCATATCCGCCGACGTAATAGCCCGGCGCCATGGTGGGCTCGCCGTCGCGCACGAGGCTCGCTTTCGCGGTGGTCCCTCCCATGTCGAACGATATGACGTTGCTGTAGCCGAGCGCGCGCCCCACCTCGGCCGAAGCGATGATGCCGCCGACCGGACCCGATTCCATCATGGCCGCGGGCCGCTCGGTTGCGATCTGCGGCGTCATCACGCCGCCATTGGAGCGCATGATCGAGAGCGCGCCGCGAAATCCGATCTCGCCGAGACTCGCGTTAAGCCGTGTCACGTAGCCGCCGACCCTTGGTCCGATGTAGGCATTCACGACCGTCGTCGAAATGCGTTCGAACTCGCGATACTCGCGCAGGATCTCATGCGACAGCGAAATGTAGGCGTCCGGCATCGCCGCCCGGATCATCTCGCCGGCGATGCGCTCGTGCGCCGGATTGACGTAGGAGTGAAGAAAACAAACGGCGACGGCTTCAACCCCTTCAGCGGCGAACGCGCGACAGGCTTCGGCGACGCCGGCACGATCGAGCGGCGCGTGCACCTCGCCGGAGCTCAGCAGTCGCTCGTCGACCTCCCGCGTGAGATGGCGCGGCACCAATGGCCGGTGGCGATGAAAGAAGAGGCTGTAGGCCTGCGGGCGATTGCCGCGGCCGATGATGTAGACGTCGCGCGTGCCGCGGCTGACGATAAGGCCGGTCTTAGCGCCCGTTCGTTCGATCAGCGTGTTGATGGCGATGGTCGAGCCGTGGATCAGCTCGTCGATTACACCGGCGGCAAGCCCGCTCTTGCGGATGCAATCGATGACGCCTTGCCCCAGCTGTGCCGGCGTGGTGAGGCTCTTTGCCTCAACGAAGCTCCTGGCGGCCTCGTCAAAGCCGATCAGGTCGGTGAAGGTGCCTCCGATGTCGATGGCGACGACGATCACGCTCACTCTCCCCTCGTGCGCCACGAGAGCGACCCGGACCACGCGGTTGCGCAATCAATCCGCGGCGAAGTCGATATTGTGCGGGATTGCCGCATTGCGCCGGACATAGGCAGGCGGCAGAAAATCAGCGATACTCGACGAAAAGGCAAGGGAGACGGCGGAATGCGGACGTTGCTTGCGGCTGTGGTGGCGGTCTGTCTGTTCACCCTGCCGGCAGCTACGCAGGAGGGAGGCTACCCGAATAAACCGGTGACGATCATCGTGCCGGCCGCGCCGGGCGGGGTGACGGATGCGCTCGGCCGCACACTGGCGCAACGCTTCACCGAAGCCTGGGGCCAGCAGGTGATCGTCGAGAACAAACCCGGCGCCAACAACCAGATCGCGGCGGAATACGTCACCAAGGCGGCGCCCGACGGCTACTCATTGTTCGTCGCCCCGGAAGTCACCTTCGTGGTGAATCCGAGCCTCTATCCCAAGCTGCCCTATGATCCCATCAAGGGCTTCACGCCGATCTCCGGCCTCGTCACCATTAACCACGCGCTGATCGTCAACCCCGCCTTGCCGGCGCACAACGTCAAGGAGCTCATCGCGCTCGCGAAACAGAAGCCGGGCGAGCTCAACTACGGGACGTTCGGCATTGGATCGAGCGGCCATCTCAACATGGAGCTGTTCCAGGCGCTCTCGGGCGCGAAACTCCAGGCGGTGCATTACAAAGGCGCCACCCCGGCGCTCAGCGACGTGATCGCCGGACACATCCAGCTGATGTTCATCAGCGTGGGCAGCGCGGTGCCGCAGTGGAAAGCGGACAAAGTCAAGCTCATCGCGGTCGGCGCGGCAAAGCGCATGGCGCTGCTGCCGGAAATTCCGACCGTCGCCGAGAGCGGCTTGCCCGGCTACGAAGCGGTCTCCTGGTTCGGGCTGTTCGGCCCGCCCGGAATGCCGGCAGACATCGTCGGCAAGATCAACGCCGAGGTGCGGAAGATTTTCGCCGATCCCGAGATCCAGAAAAATTTCCTCGAGCGGCAATATTTCGAATCGATCGCCGGCACGCCCGAGCAACTCACGAAGTATATCAAGGCCGACGAGCCGAAATGGCGCAAGGTGATCCACGATGCCAAGGTGAAAGGGGAGTAATAGCCTAAACCGACATCACATTGTGCTGGTCGTCTCCGCGAAAGCGGGAATATTCCAGAGCCGGTAGGTGAGACGCCCGACGAAGCGAGCGCGATCAAATTCCCAGCAGCTTGCGCGCATTGCCGCCGGCAATCGCGGCGACCCTCGCGCCATCGAGCCCGTCGACCGAGGCCACGTGGGCGATCGGATCATACTCGGCCATGTCGAAGGGATAGTCCGTCCCCATGACGATGTGGTCGGGGCCGTAGAGGCGCACCAACTCGGCGAGCTGGTGGGGCGTGAACACGACGGTGTCGAAATAGATTTTCTTGAGATAGCTGGTTGGCGGCTGCGGCAGCTCGCCATGCGCATCCGAACGCGCGCCCCAGGCGTGATCGATGCGGCCGCAATAGGCGGGGAGATATCCGCCGCCATGCACCGCAAGGATCTTCAAATCGGGATGGCGTTCGAGCACGCCGTCGAAGATCAGGTAGTGAAGCGCGATCGTCGTTTCGAGCGGGTTGCCGATGACATTGTTGAAGTAAAACCGCTTAAGTCGTTTGCCGTCGGTGAAGCCGTTGGGATGGATCACCACGAGCGCCCCCAGCGCCTCGGCCTTCTGCCAGAACGGCGCGTAGTCCGGCTCGGAGAGTTCGCGCCCCGCGACATTAGTCAGGATCTGCGCCCCTTTCATGCCAAGCGAGATCATGCAGCGCTCAAGCTCGCGCGCGGCTTCCGCCCCGTCGATCAGCGGCACGGTGCCGAGCGCCACGAAGCGGTCCGACTTGCGCGCGACATATTCCGCAAGCCCGTCGTTCACCATGCGCGCAGCTTTGACGGCGATGTCGAGCGGCACCGTGTAGTAGCATTGGTTCGGCGGCGGCATCACGAGCTGCAGGTCGATGCCCATGCTGTCGAGATCGGCAAGCCGCTCGTCGTGCCCGGTGATGCGCGCGCGCACGTCCTCTTCCTGCTTCTGGCTCAGCGCCTTGGTCTGCGCATCGGCAAAGTGCGCGAGCGGAACCGTGGAGATATCGAGATGCGGCTTCACGAACGCAGCAGCTTGGGGAATCGCGACGTGCGAATGGATATCGACAGTGGTGCTCTTCGGCCTCACGTCGCGTCCCGGCTTGCCGTGCCTGCGCGCCGCGGTGAGGCCGTACTTGTTCCATTGGGTCATCATTCGTCCATTCAACGTGGTCGTCGCGAACCGCGTATTCTCGCCGCTCATTCCCGCGCAAGCGGGAATCCAGAACTAGTTCATCGCGTCATCGAGATCGCGCGTTCGCAGGCATGAGTAGAGTCATCATCAGAACACGCCGAGATGCTGGGACACAATGGCATCATCGAGCTTGATCTGATCGGCCCTGCCGCGAAATACCACGCGGCCTGTATTGATAATGACGATATCGTCGGCGAGATCGAGCGTGAGCTTGATGTTCTGCTCGACGAGGATGATGGACTGCCCTTCGGCTTTGAGCTGCGCGATGGTGCGGCCAACCTCTGCGACCAGTTGCGGCGCGAGCCCCTCGGATGGCTCGTCCATCAGCAGCACGCGCGGATTGCCCATGAGCGCGCGTCCGATCGCGAGCATCTGCTGCTCGCCACCTGAGAGCAAGCCCGCGAGTTGGGCCCGGCGCTCGGCGAGCCGCGGAAACAGCTGGAACACGCGATCGAGCGACCAGCCGGCACCGCGGTCTTGCCGTGTCTGTGCCGCAACCATCAGATTTTCGCGCACGGTGAGCGTACGAAACATGCGCCGCCCCTGCGGGACGAGGCAAATGCCTTTGCGCGCGATGACGTCGGGCGCAAAGCCTGCGACATTCTCGCCGTAAAGCCTGATCGCGCCCTGTCGCGGCTTGAGGAAGCCCATGATCGCCGCCATGCAGGTCGTCTTGCCGGCGCCGTTGCGCCCGAGCAGGCCGAGCAGGCGTCCTCCGTGCAGGGCAAACGACACCGCATGAAGAACGTGGCTGTCGCCGTAGTAGGCGTCGATGCCGGAGATGTCGAGCGCCTCAGTCGCCAAGATAAACCTCCCGGGTGCGCGGATCGGCGACCACCTCGGCGCGCGTACCCTCGACGATGACTTCGCCGTAGTGCAGTACCGTGATGCGCTCGGCAAATGCCAGCGCCGTGTCCATATCGTGCTCGATCATCACGATGGTCACATCGCGCGGGATGGCGTCGAGCAGCGCGCGTATCCTCTGTCGCTCGGCCTGCGAAAGGCCGGCGAGCGGCTCGTCGAGCAGCAAGACTTTCGGCTTCTGGGCTAGCGCCATCGCGAGTTCGAGCCGGCGCCGCTCGCCATAGGAGGTCTCGACCACGATCCGCTCCGCGGCCTCGCGCAGCCCGACGCGCTCGAGCGCGGCCTGGGCGCTTGCATAGAGATCGCGGTTGGCGGTCAAGACGGACCAGGGGTTCCATCGTCGCCGGTCGAGCCCGAGTAGCGAGAGCACCACGTTGTGGACGAGCCGCTCGCGCGGGAACAAAGTGAGTATCTGATAGGTGCGCGCGAGCCCCAGGTGCACGCGCCGCTGCGTCGGCATGCCCGTCAGCTCCTGGCCAAACAGGCGCACCGAGCCGGCATCGGCGGCGAGGTCGCCGGTGATGAGGTTGAACAGCGTCGTCTTGCCGGCGCCGTTCGGGCCGATGATCAGCCGCCGCTCGCCGGGCATGACGGAGAGCGATACGTTTTTTGTCGCCGGCAAGCCCCCGAACCGTTTGCTCAAGCGGGCCAGTTCGAGCGCGGCTGCCGTCATTGCGCCAGCTCCGAAGCGGCGCCCCCCGCCGTTTTCCGAGGCCTGATGCGATTTCGCAAACGCCGCCACGCCTGCGTGCAACCCGGCACGAGACCGTGCGGCATGAACATGATCACCACGACGAAAATAACGCCGAGCAGCGTGTTCCAGCGCTCGACGTAAGTCGAGACCACGTTCTTGACGAGCGTGATGATGGCGGCGCCGACGATCGGTCCCGCGAGCGTGCTGGCGCCGCCAAGAATCGCCATCAGCAGGATTTCGGCGGATTGCTGCAGCGAGATCGCGTGCGGGCTCAAAAACAAATTGTAGTAGACGTAGAGGACGCCGGCGACCGAGGCCCAAAAACCGGCCATGACGAACGTGATCCAGCGGATGAGCCAGACGTTGTGGCCGAGCATGCGCATGCGGCGCGGCTGATCGCGCGCGCCCGTGAGGGTTGCGCCGAAGGGAGAGCGCGAAAATCGCCAGATGAAGAACAGCGCGACGACGAAGACGATGAGCGTGAAATAATAGAAGCTCGACGCGTCGCGGATGTCGAAGCCGAACGGCATCGGTCGCGCCGGATGGCGGATGCCGTTGTCGCCGCCGGTGAGATTATTGGCGCGGTAGGCCACGCCCCAGACGATCTGCCCGAGCGCGAGCGTGATCATGATGAAGCCAAGCCCAGGCGCACGCAGCGACAGCACCCCGAACAGGGCCGCCGCCGTGGTCGAGAGCGCGATCGCGAAGATCGCCGCCGTGAGCTGGTCATAGCCGGCCACGGTGGCGAGGATGCACGCGTATCCGGCGATGCCGAGATAGCCGGCGTGGCCGAGCGAGACCATGCCGCCATAGCCGAGCATCATGTTGATGGAGAGCGCAAACAGCGCGTAGATAAGCACCTGGCTCGCCATGTTGACGTAGAACTCGTTGCCGATGATCCACGGCACGGCGATGAGAACGAGCGCGCAAACGGCGAGCGCGGCGGCGGTGCGGCGCGTCATATCTGCACTCGTCCGAATAGCCCCTGCGGTAGGAACACCAGCACCAGCACCATCGGCAGGAAGAGCACGAAATAAGCGAGATCGGGCACCAGTGCGATGCCGAAATTGTAGATGAAGCCGACGATGAAGCTGCCGACGAAGGCGCCGAGCAGGCTTCCTGCGCCGCCCAGGATCACGACGATCAGCGCGAGCGGCAGCATGTCGGTGTCGAGCCCGGGATAGGCGTTGAGGATCGGCCCTCCGAGCGCGCCGCCGATTCCGGCAAGCGTAGCGCCGAGCAGGAAAACGGTGGTGAACAGCCGCGACACCGGGATGCCGACGCCGCGCGCCATCTCCATGTCATCGACGCCGGCGCGGATCATGGCACCGAGCCGTGTGCGCTCCATCAGGAGGTAGAGCGCCAACGCCGCGGCAAGCGCAATCGCCAGCACGACCAGCCGGTAGCTGGGAAAGGCGAAGCCGCCAAGGCGCAGCGGCGTGCGCAGCGCTTGCGGCGCCGGCAGCGGCATTGGATCGCCGGTCCAGACCAACAGGCAGATGTCGGCGATGATGAAGGAGACGCCAAGCGTGACCAGCACCTGGCCCTGCTCATTGCCGGCGAGCCGGCGTAGAACCACGCGCTCCAAAACGATTCCAATGAGCCCAACCCCGATCCCCCCGACGACGGCCGCCAGCCAGAAAGTAAGCTTGAGCTGGAGCAGCGTGTATCCGAAATAGGCGCCGAGCATGAAAAAGGCGCCGTGCGCCAGATTCGGTATTCGCATCAGGCCGAAAATCAACGAGAAACCGGACGACAGCAGAAACAGCAGGCCGCCAAATGCCACGCTGTTGAGCGTCTGGACGATCCAGAATTGCCACTGCATCGGCTGTCCGCGCTGGCCCTCTCAACGTCCGCCCGTCCCTGCGACAGCCGGGGACCCAGTCCATGCTGGATTCCCGCTTTCGCGGGAATGAGCGCAGAGAAACGCTCATGTGTAGGAAAGCAGGACGTGATGCCCGCGACAAGCACAGGCATGACGGGGGAAGCAGTGACCTGCTTTAGCTGCGGAGAACCTACGGCTCGAGATTCTTCGCCGGCGGGTAGTCGCGCGAATAAACCGGGTTCTTCAGGAACTCATCCTGCTTGTAGGTCCAGAACTGGCTGACATCGGGGTAGGTCTTGATCACCGCGTTGACGTAGCGGCCGTCCTTCTTCTCGACCTTGCGGATGTAGGTGTTGCCGATCACGTTGCCGAACTCGTCGAAGTGCACGGGGCCGCGCAAGGTGTTCGGTAGTTTCGCCTCCCTGAGGGCCTTGATGAAGGCGTCCTTGTCCTCGGCTTTGCCGGCGATCGTGTTGAGCGCGTGCTCGAGCACTTCGCCGCAGAGATAGGTCTCGGCGGCATAGACGCCGGGATCGGTCTTGTAATCGCGACGAATCGATTCCACGAACTTGCGGTTGGTCGGGAAGTCGAGTTCGGCTGAATACCAATTGCCGCTGATCGCGCCCAGCGCATCCTCGCCCATCTGCTGCAGTAGCGATTCGTCGATGGGGGTGAAGCCGCCGAGGATTTGCACCTTGTTTCCGTATTCGCGCAGCTGGCGGATGAACTTGAAGCCGTTGGAGCCGGCGTGCCCGGTATAGACCGCGTCGAGATCGGGCTTGAGCTGCGAAATGTAAGTGCCGTAGTCGGGCGCGTTGAGCGGGGTCCAAAGCTTCTGCACGACCTTGCCGCCGTTGTCCTCGAACACGCGTTGAAAGCCGGCCACGTTTTCATGCCCGAAGGCGAAATCGTCTGCGATCACGGCGACGCGCTTGTACTTGAGTTCTTTGGCGGCATAGTCGCCGAGCGGATGGCTCGGTTGCGCCGAGGTGCAGCTCGGCCGCACGAACCACGGATTGGGCTTGCGCTGGGTCATATCCTCCGCGCCGGCGACGGAGAGGATCGGGGTGCGGGAGGAGCGGACATAGTCGTCGATGGCCAAGGCCTCGAAGGCGGCGAGGGGGCCGATCAGCACCGCGACATTGAGCCGCTCGACCAGTTCCTGCGTCTTAGTGCGAGCCTGTGCTGGATTGCCGGCGGTATCGGCGGTGTGCAGTTCGACTGGGCGGCCGGCGAGCGTGTTGTTGCGCTCTTTGAAAAAAACGGTGAGGCCCTGCTCCATCTGCAGCCCGCCTGAGGCAAGCGGACCGGTCTTGATGGTCAAAAATCCGACGCGCAGCGGCGCCGCCTGCGCCGGCGCGGCGGGCACCTTGAGCAGCGCCGCGCCGGCGGCGAGCGCTCCCTTGATGATGGTGCGACGATTGACGGTCACGGCGTTTTCTCCCTCTCGGACCTCGGTGTTCATCCGTTACGGCTTTGCGATAAGTCCGAATGTCATCTTTACAATATCGGGACTGATCTTGTCCCAGCGTTAGCTCGATATCGATCGGCGCGAGGCGATTAATTTCCTGTAAGGATTGCAAGGGTCATTGGAATAATAATTGGCGGCGGCTCCGATCTCCGGAAAAGCGCGATCAGATGCCGAGATACTTGGATTTGATCTCCTCATTGTCGCTTAGCTCTTGCGGATGCGCCGAATACACCACCTGGCCTTTGCTCATGACGTGCACGTAATCGACCAATTCGAGCGCCAGCGCGGCGTTCTGCTCGACGAGCAGAATGGAATGGCCTTGCTCCTTCAGTTGTGCGATCGCTTTCCAAAGCCCTTGGATGATGATGGGGGCGAGGCCCTCGGAGGGCTCATCCATGATCAGACAGTCCGGGTTGGTCATGAGCCCGCGTCCGATGGCAAGCATCTGTTGCTCACCGCCCGAGAGCGTTCTGGCGCGTTGGCTGCGTCGCTCGTGCAGCCGCGGGAACAGCGCGTAGACGCGCTCCATATTCCAGCCGCGGCGGTCGACGCTGCGCTCGGCGACCATGAGGTTCTCCTCGACGCTGAGCGTGGGAAATACGCGTCGGCCCTGGGGCACGAGCCCCATGCCGCTGCGCACTGTCTCGAACGAGGAGACAGCGGTGATGTCCGCGCCCTTGAAAAAAATCTTGCCCCGGCGCGGACGATTGAAACCGACGATCGAGTTCACGAGCGTCGTCTTGCCCACGCCGTTGCGGCCCAGCAATCCGAGGATCTGCCCTTGCTCGAGCCGCAAGGACAGCCCCTGGAGCACATAGGCGTCTCCGTAATAAGTGTGAATATCCTGAACTTCCAGTATCGCCATGATCAAGCAGTCCCGAGATAGATCTGTTGCACCTTCTCGCTGTGGCGGATCTGCTCCCTCGGGCCCGCTTCCAACACCTCGCCGAAATGCAACACGGAAATATGCTCCGCAACGTCAAAGACGACGTCCATGTCGTGCTCGATGAGCAGGATCGCGAGACTGCGATCGAGATGTGCGAGAAACCGGATCATCTCCGAGGACTCGCCGGATGAGAGTCCGGCGGCCGGTTCATCCAACAGCAGGATCCGGGGGTCGCTGGCCAGACCAACCACGATCTCGAGCTGCCGCTGCTCGCCGTGCGACAGATAGCGAACCTCGGTATCCTTGCGGTCCAGGAATTGCGCGCGTTCCAAGAGGCCATAAGCCTTGTCGTAGGACTCCCGATACGAGGAGAGAAAGCGCCACATCACGAATTTCGACCGCCGCAGGCCCTGGATCGCCAAGAGCACGTTCTCGAGAACCGTGAGCTTCGGGAAAAGGCTGGTGATTTGGAACGTGCGCGCCATTCCCAGCGCCGTGCGGCGATGGCTCGGCCACTTGGTCACATCCTGACCGAACAGCATGACTTGTCCGGAAGTGGCCGGCAGGATTCCGGTGATCAAATTGAACAAAGTCGTCTTGCCGGCGCCATTCGGCCCGATGATCGCCTTGCGTTCGCCGGGCAAGACGGTGAGCGTGACGCCGCGTACCGCGCGCAGGCCGCCGAAGCTCTTCGATAGGCCCCGCAGCTCGAGGGCGGGCGCGCCGCCGTTTGCCTTCACCTCGCTCCCCTCGCGGATTGCAACGAAGAAGCCGGGGCGCGAGCGCGCCCCGGCCAACAGAAATCGCTAATTGCAGAATTTGCAGGGCGGGAAGTCGCGGCTGTAGACCGGCGTTTTGAGGAACTCCTCCTTATTGAACTGGCCGAACTGGGTGACGTTCGGGTAGGTCTTGATGACCGTATTCCAGAGCTCCTCCTTGTCGTAGCCGAACATCTTCTTCTTCTCGACCTTTTTGAGGTAGATGTTCTGCACCGGGTTGCGCATCTCGTCGATGCTGACGGGGCCGCGAATGGTATCCAACTTGAGCGCGGCGAGCTGTTTCACGAATTCCTCCTGACCCGGGAAGTTGCCCTTATTGTTCTTGATGATCTCGTGGATCATCTGCGCCGTCGTGTAATTGGTCTCCGAGTAATATGACGGCACCTTGCCGAACTTGGCCCGATACTTTTTCACGAACGCTTCGTTCTTCGGATTTTCCAACGCGGCGCTGTATTGCAGCGCCGACACGTGGCCGATCACTTCATCGCCCATGGACGGCAGCACGAACTCGTCATAGCTCGTCCCGCCGCCGAGCACCGGCTTCGTATTACCGGAGGCTGCGAGCTGCTTCGGGAACTGCAGCGACATGGGCCCGACCATGAGCGTGAAGATCGCATCGGCATCTTGCCGAAGCGTCGGAATATACGGTCCGAAGTCCTTGGTGCCGATCGGCGGCCAGATCTTCTGGACGATCTGCCCGCCGCAGGCCTCGAAGGCGCGTTGGAAACCGCCGACGACCTCGTAACCGAAGGCATAGTCGGCGCCGATCGCGGCGATCTTCTTGTAGCCCTGGTCGCAGGCCCACTGCCCAAACGGATGGCTTGGTTGCGAACTGGTCCAGCCGGTGCGGATGAAATAGGGATATTTGGGTAAATCGCGCTGCGTCAGGTCGTCGGCCGCGGAAACAGGCGCGATGTAGACGGTCTTGTCGGCGGTGCTCACCGGCGCCAGTGCATAACCGCTCGAGGCGAGGAGCCCACCCACGAGCATGTGCACGTGGTCTTGCAAGATGAGCTTCTTGGCCCGCGTGACGGCGGTGTCCGGTTTGGCCTGCTCATCCTCGACGATGAATTTGACCTTCGCGCCACCGAAATCGCTGTTGACGTCGTCAAGGTAGAGCTGGAAGCCATCCACCATGTCCTTGCCGACCTGGGCGAAGAGGCCGGTGATCGGCGCCACAAATCCGATGCGCAGTTCCTCGGCGGCGCTGGCAGGCGCCGTCAGGCCCAATGCAACAACGCTGCCCAACAGCGGCCAACCGAGCCGTCGTAGCAAGGTGCTTGTCATAGTCTTAACTCCTTAGTGTCGTGATGCCCCGCAGATCAGGAAGTCACAGGTGCGATTTTCTTCACATCTTCTCGTTTTCCACTCAGCGTTTGGCGTTGCCGGATTCGCTCCGGGATTCCCATCAGCCCGGTCGGCAAATAAAGGATCGTGAGCACGTAGACGGCGCCCAGCACATACTGCCACCACGGGACGAGCGTGCTCAGATATTCGCGCAGGCCGAATACGATGAGCGCGCCGATCACGCCGCCGACCAGCGTACCTGCGCCGCCGAGGACCGCCATCAACAGCGCGTCGACCGAAGTGGTCAACACCACGTTCTCCGGGCTCACGATGCCCGCGGTGTGCGCCCACAGCACGCCTGCGAGTCCGCCGAATCCGCCGGCGATGATGAAGGCGATGTATTTGTGCAGCCAGGTATTGTAGCCGAGGATTTTCATGCGCAACTCGCGCTCGCGGATCCCGGTGAGGCTTCGCCCGAACGGCGATCGCACCAGCGTGTACATTAGCAGCAGCGAAACGGCGAAGAAACCGAGCACCAGATAGAAGAAGGTCACTTCATTTGCGAGGTCGATGCCGAATTTAGGCCGTCCGCGCAGATTGATGCCGTTGTCGCCGCCGGTGAGCGAGTTCCATCGGTACGCCAATCCCCAGGCGCATTGGCCGAGCGCAAGCGTGATCATCAGGAAATAGACCCCGGTGGCGCGAATGGCGAGCAGGCCGAAAACCGCGGCCAAGGCCGCTGCGATCAGAATGCCGAGCACCACGACCAGCCAGAAGTCGTAGCCCAACCCGAATTGATATCTGGTCGCGAGAATCGCGGTCAGATACGCACCGGCGCCGAGATAGGCCGCCTGCCCCAAGGAGGGGAGGCCGGTATAGCCGAGCAGAACGTCGACGCTCATCACCAGAATCGAGAAAGCCAAGGCGCGCGTGGTCAGCAGGATGATGAACGAATTAGTGTTCGGAACAACGATCGCGATCGCCGCCAGGGCCGCAGCGACCGCCAAGACTTTTATGCCCTGACTCGTCATCCGGCCCTGATCACTCACGTCCGAACAGCCCGGTTGGCTTGACCGCCAAGATCAGCGCCATCGGCGCGTAGAGCGTGAAATATGAGACTTCGGGGAATAGCGCCTTTCCGAAATTGTCGGCCAAGCCGACGAGCAGCGCACCGATGGCGGCGCCGCCGAGGCTTCCCATCCCGCCGATGATCACGACCGCAAACGCGATTGGCAGCATTTCGAAATCCAGGCCCGGATAGATGCCGAGGAAGGCGCCGCCGATCACGCCCCCCAATGCCGCCAGGAACGCACCCAGCGCGAAGATGAACATGGAAATGCGCGAAGTATCGATGCCGACCCCGCGCGCCATTTGCGCATCGTCGACGGTGGCGCGGACCGCGGCCCCCATGCGCGTCTTTTCCATGACCAGCCAAAGGGCGATACCGATCGCGGCTGCCGTGGCGATCATGAACATCCGGTAGAGTGGCAGATAAAGTCCGCCGACCACGACGGTTTTGGTCAACGCCTGGGGCGGATTGATATCGAAATTGTTGCCGCTCCAGATATCCAGCGCCGCCTGTTGAAACAGGAAGGCAAAGCCGATCGTGAGCAGCACCTGCCGCAATGGATCGAACCCCAGGGGCCGCAGGAAAATCCGTTCCATCAACAAGCCCACCGCCGCGATCGAAAGCGCGGCAATCGGCAGCGAGAGCGCCCAGGAACCGGTGGTCCAGATCACTGACAGCGCGACATATCCGCCCAAAAGGAAGTAGGACCCATGCGAGAGATTGACGATTCGCATCACGCCGAAAATGAGCGAGAGCCCACTACCCACCAGGAACAGCAGCGCGCCGTAAGAAATTCCATTGAAGGTCTGGATCAGCCAGAATTGCGT
>DATNNX010000090.1:0-11990 GCA_035601615.1 Xanthobacteraceae bacterium | reverse complement strand
GAGACGGGGCGAAAGCAGCAGTATAGACTTGGCCCACAGATGAAACGCGGAGACAGCCGATGCCCATCGCCCATGTGCGCGGAGTGAACATCAATTACGAAGTGCTTGGCAGCAGCGGCCCTTGGATCGCGCTTTCGCCCGGCGGCCGCCGCGCCCTCGATAACGTGAAATCGCTGGCGCAGCACGTCGCCGATGCCGGCCACCGCGTGCTCATCCACGACCGGCGCAATTGCGGGCTGTCCGACATCGCCATCGGCGCGGAGGTTTCCGAATACGAGGTATGGGTGGAGGATCTCTACGATCTTCTCTCGCAGCTCAAGGCGCTGCCGACGGTCGTGGGCGGCGGCTCCTCGGGCTGCCGGCTGTCCGTGCTGTTCGCGCTGAAATATCCTCGCGCCGTGCGCGCGCTGCTGTTGTGGCGCGTCACCGGTGGCCCGTTTGCGGCGGCGCGCCTGACGGAGAATTACTACGGCAAATATATTCGCGCCGCGCAGGAGGGCGGCATGGCCGCCGTGTGCGAACTCGAGCATTTCAAGGAGCGCATCGAGGCGCGGCCGGCAAACCGCGCGGTCCTTATGGCGATGGACCCGAAGGCATTCGTCACCGCCATGGACCGGTGGCAGGCGCAGTTTGCCAAAGGCGCCGAGCTGCCGATCATCGGCGCGAGCGAGAAGGATCTGAACTCGATCAAGGCGCCGACCTGCATCATTCCAGGCAACGACAAGACGCACAACCACGCCATCGCCGAGACGGCGCATCGCATGATACCGAGTAGCGAGCTCTACGACCTCTTCCCCGGCGACCTCGACGTCGATCTCGTCCCGCCAGAAGACTGGGCGCCGAAGGAGGCCGAGATGGCGGCAGTGTTCGTCGATTTTCTCAAGCGCGCGCAAGCCAAGGCAGCCTGATCACGGCGAAGGTCCGTGCGGTTGCAGACCGCACCAACTCGCGTGCATGAAGCCTGTCTCGTTCATCGAGGATGCGCCTCGCATCCGAGATTGTGCTAGCCTTGCACGCGGTGTTTCCGGAGAGGGAGAGCCATGTCGAAGCAACTGCTCGTGATCGCGGCTTGTCTTTGCGCCGCCGTGCCGGCCAGCGCGCAGCAAGCGCAAGGGGACTTTCCTGAGGGACCCGGCAAACAGAGCCTCGTCGATTTCTGCGGCGGCTGCCACGACATCAACCGGGTGCGCGCGGGCTACACGCCCGAGGGCTGGCACACCGTCATGCGCATGATGCTCAATTTCGACGTGCCGGTGCCCAAAGGCGAGATCGATACGCTTACCGAGTACCTGATTAAGAATTTCCCGGAGCGGCCGCGGCCCGCGGCGGTGGTCATCCCCGGGCCCGTCGAGGCCGCGATCAAGCTGTGGCAAGTGCCGACCCCGGGCTCGCGGCCGCACGATCCGCTCGCAACGCGGGATGGCATGATTTGGTACACCGGGCAGCTCTCCGGCAAACTCGGCCGCGTCGATCCCAAGACCGGCGCGATCAAGGAATATCCGGTCAAAACGCCGCAGACCGGCCCGCACGGCCTGACCGAAGACAGGGACGGCAACATCTGGTTCACCGGCAACCACCTAGGCCTCCTGGGCAAGCTCGACCCCAAGACCGGCAACATCGCCGAATACAGAATGCCCGACCCGAAGGCGAAGGATCCGCACACGATCGCCATCGATGATAAGGGCATCGTGTGGTTCACGGTCCAGAACGGCAATATGGTGGGCCGCCTCGATCCCAAGGATGGCGAGATCAAGCTTGTCACCTCGCCGACACCGAATTCGCGCCCTTATGGTCTCTTGATCAATTCCAAAGGCATTCCGGTGTTCGTCGAGTTCGGCGCCAACAAGATCGCAACCGTCGATCCGAGCACCATGGCGATCAAGGAATACGCCTTGCCGAACGCGGCATCGCGGCCGCGCCGGCTCGCGCTCACACCGGACGATGCGGTGTGGTACGCGGATTTCTCTCGCGGTTATCTCGGGCGGCTCGACCTTGCGACCGGCGAGCACAGGGAGTGGCCTTCGCCGAGCGGACCCAAGTCGGAGCCCTACGGCATGGTCTTCACCAAGGGCGCGCTCTGGTACAACGAGTCCGGCGCTAAGCCGAACACGATCGTTCGCTTCGATCCCAAAACGGAGAAATTCCAGACCTGGGCAATCCCTGGCGGCGGCGACATCGTGCGCAACATGAGCGTGACGCCCGGTGGCGATCCGGTGACCGCGAACAGCCTGGTCAATCAGGTCGGCTTGGTTGAGGTGAAGTAAGGCCAGAACGGCTGCGTGCACACACTCCATTCATTCCCGCGAAAGCGGGAATCCAGAGCCGCTTGATTGGGATTTTGAGTCCCCGCTTTCGCGGGGGCGAACGGAATATCAGGTAGGTCCGTATCTTTCAGGAGTCATAGTATGGCGAAAGTCTGTGATTGTTTTCCCGAATTGAAGGAAATCACCGAGGCGCGCGAGGGCCGCTATCGCACACATCCGGAAAAAGAGGCACCGGAGGGACCGCAAAGTTTCGTCGAGGTAAAGGTGACCTCGATCGGACAGCTCAACGAATTGGTCGCGTGCAAGAAGAGCGGCTACAAGTTCCTCATCAGCGAGCCGGCGCATGTGGGCGGACAGAATTGCGCGCCGACGCCGCTCGAATTTCTGCTCTCCGGCGCGGTCGGCTGCTACGCGGCGGTGTTTGCCTTCTACGCGGCGAAGCTTGGCGTCGCCTATGACACTTTTGAGGCCGTTGCACGCACGGAGTTCGACGCGCGCGGGCACATGATCGCCGACGCGCCAGCGTCGGCTTTCCGCAGGGTGATGATCAGTGTTCAGGTCATGAGCGACGCGCCGACAGAGAAGCTAAAAGAGGTCGAGCGCTTGGCCCTGGCGGGCTGCCCCGGGATCAGCACGCTGCGCGCGCCGGTGCCGGTGGAGACCACTCTCGAGGTGAGGCGCCCGCGCGCGGAAAGGGCGGCGTAAGCGGCGCGCCGCATCGGCTTCACCGGTTACCCCCTGCGCTTGCGGGGCAGACCCTTTCGTTTGGTACGGGCGAACTCCCGCAACAGCCGCTCGGTCATACTCTCGACCATTTGGCGCGAGGCGCCCTTGAGGCTTTGCTTCGAGCGCTCGCCGCGCCCGCGGCCATCTGCTGCTTCTTCGATCTCGCCGGCATGGCATCCTCCCGTCGGGCAGAACCCGAGCAACGTTCCTGGTCTCCTCCACGGCAGAATGTCTGCGAGCATCGAAAGTTCCGGCCGACGCCGTGCGCCGCCTATCGCGCCGGCACCTCGATTGGCGGCGCGCAGTTTCCCCGCCCTTGCGCCATGCAGTCGTCGAGGCGGCGTTGCTCGAACATGGCATTGGCGAGCCAAATCCCGCCCCCAACCACAACGAGAAGGAAAAACAGGAGCACCGCATTCGCGATCCGACGCTCGCGCGCGGTCTCCACGTATTTCTCTTCCTTTGACTCGTCCAAATTGTCCATGGCGCCATCGTAGCGCGCGAGGGTACCCGGCGGAATGCCTGTACGTGTCCCGGATGCGGTGGAGCGCGAAACAAGGCGGAGCAGTGCGCCCCTGATCCGGGACCGCCCTAGACGCGGACGGTCCCGGCGTCTACAGCGCACCACAACGCAATCAAGTGTACGCAGATTGCGTAAACTTATCTGCGTTGCTGCGCTGCGCCCGGGACACAGCAGCACCGCTCAACCCGCCATGGTCTCCTTCACCACCTTGACCAATTGCTTGAGCGTGAAGGGCTTGGGGAGGAAATTGAACTGCATCTGGTCGGGGAGATTTTTGTCGAAGGCGTCCTCCGCGTAGCCAGACACGAAGATGATCTTGATGTCGGGCTTGCGCTTCTTGAGCTCTTTCATCAGCGCGGGGCCGTCCATCTCCGGCATAACGACGTCGGAGACGACAACATCGACCTCCCCACCCCGCTTTTCCAGCTCTTGCAGCGCCTCAATGCCGTTTCCGGCTTCGATGACCGTATAGCCGCGGGACTGGAGGCCGCGCGCATTGAGTGCGCGCAGCCCCTCCTCGTCTTCGACCAGGAGAATAGTGCCGCGGCCAGTCAGATCGGTCGCCGCGGCGCGCATCTCGCCCGCGGCCGCCGCAGCAATCGCGGGCGCCGTGGTCTCCGGCAATTGGGGGACCTCGACCTCATCATCCGCGCCTGGAACGTAGCGCGGCAGGAAGATGCGGAAGGTCGTGCCTTTGGCGACCTCCGACTCCACATAGATGAAGCCATCGGTCTGCTTGACGATGCCATAGACCGTCGAAAGGCCGAGTCCCGTGCCCTTTCCAACGTCCTTCGTCGTATAGAAAGGATCGAAGATCTTATCGATGATCTCCGGCGCAATCCCGCTGCCGGTATCCTCGACCTCGACCAGCACGTAGTCGTCTGCCGGCATGTCTTTGTGCCGCTGCTGCACGTCGTCGCCGACGCTGACGTTGGACGTGCGCAGCGTGAGTTTGCCGCCGAGCGGCATGGCGTCGCGTGCATTGACCGCGAGATTGATGATCACCTGCTCGAATTGCCCCACGTCGGCCCTGACCGGCCAGAGGTCGCGCACCTGCGGAACGTCGAGCGTCACGTTCTCGCCGATCAGGCGGCGCAGCAGAACGGTCAGATCCGAGAGCGCCTCGCCGAGGTCGATCACCTGCGGGCGCAGGGTCTGCTTGCGCGAGAACGCCAGCAGCTGCCGCACCAGGCTCGCCGCGCGGTTGGTATTTTGCTTGATGTGCATAATGTCCTGAAAGGACGGATCGGTCGGCCGATGCGCATTCAACAGGAAGTCGGTCGCCATCATGATCGCGCCGAGCAGATTGTTGAAATCGTGCGCGATGTTTCCCGCCAGGCGCCCGATGGTCTCCATCTTCTGCTGCTGGTTGACCTGGTTCTCGAGCGTGCGCTGCTGCGTCGTTTCAAGCGCGTAGACAATTGCGGCTTCACGGTCCCGCTGTTTCTCGTCCTCGACCGCGGTGACGAAGAGACTGGCATAGCGCTCGCCGGTACCGGCGAGCGCCGCCTCGACCGGATCGATCTCGCTTTGTCCCTCTGCCGCGTTGCGGATGGCGGCTTCGAGCGCGCCCCGGTCGCGCTCGGCGACGACGGAGAGGATCGAGCGGTCGCCCCGGGCTTCGCCTTTGAACACGGGGTGGAACAGGCGGGCAAACCTCGCATTCGAGTCGGCGATCCGGCCCTGCTTGTCGACGGTGGCGATCGCCATCGGCGTATTCTGGAAGAAACGCATGAAGCGGACTTCGGCCGCCCGTTGCAAATCGATCGAGCCGTCGCGCGCGCGATTGATGACGAGCGTCCGCGACGCGCCGGGCGCGCCGTCGGGCCCGAATGCGACCTTGTGGAACAGCCGCGCCGGGACGGTGCGGCCGCCGCGCGTCTTGAGATCGATGTCGAGAATCTCGGTCTTCACATCGCCCGGCACGGCCGCGAGTGTGGTCAGGAGCGCCGCTCCCTCCCCCGCCACGATCTGTTCGAGCTTGAGGCCGCCAGAGCCGACTTGGGCGAGATCGTAATCGAGCCAATTGGCTAGCGTAGCGTTGATGTAGACGATGTTGCCGTTGGCTTCGGCCGAAAAGAAGCCGGCCGGCGCATGGTCGAGATAGTCGATTGCGTGCTGCAACTCCTGGAACACATTCTCGTGCCGCTCGAGATCGCGCGTCACGTCAGATAGCGACCACACGGTCATGCGCGATTCGCGTTTACCTTGGCCGAGCGGGCGCACGCGGATGCGCAACCACCGTCCGCCCTCGCCGCCATGCGCATTGACGCGCACCTCCTCTTGGGCACGACGCCCTTCGCGCGCCGCCTTGAGCAGACGGTACACGGCTTCCGAAACAGCGGCATCGCCCGTGAAGGCCCGCTCGACCGGCCGCACATCCCGAGCCTCGGACGCCCCGACGAGTTCAAGATAGGCGGCGTTGGCGTACGCCACGCGGCCGTTCGGATCGCTCACGAGGATGCCCTCGCTGGCATGGTCGACGACGGCCGCCAGCAACGGGCGTTTGGCCGTCCGGCCCGACATGCGCAAGATGCCGGCGGCGAAAGCGAACAATAGGAAGACGCCGAGCGTGGCTAACACGGCAAGGAGGACCACAATGTAAGGTTCCGCTTTAGCGCGTCCGATCAGGAACGCACCCGCGGCTGGGACGAGCAGCACAAAGAGCAGTACCAGACCGATGCTGCCGGTGCCGCGGCCTTCCGGACTGCGCTCGATCGGCGCGCGGGCGGTGTCCTCGGAGGCTTTCGACTGCGTCATGCTCGGCGTGGAATCGGGGGCATTCGCCTGGTCCTGAGTGCCCCAGCCGTTAAATCCACGCAAGGCTTTCGCGGGCGCGCTGCCCGGACCGCCATCTCGAGCGCGCCGTAACCCTGTCGCGCCGGGCACCTCCACACAGCGCGGATTTTGCGCTGGTGCGGTTAATGGGCCGTTGCAGGCCGCTCCCACCCGCCTGCCAAACCGCCGTTTACCACGAGAACGCTTTGAGATCGCGCATCATCGGCCCCGGGTCCTAGCTTTCTTAATTTCCTGTTAGTATTGACTGCGGGGCGCAGAAGCAGCGCGTTAACCATTCGGACGACGCCCGAGTGGGGCCCGTGAGACGCGGGGAGGAATGATGTTGGACACGGTATTCGGTGAAGGACAGACCGGTCTCAAGGTCTTTCTCTTCGTAATCGTGGTGCTGGCCCTGCTCGCGCTGGCGTTCTGGCTCGTGCGCCGGTTCGGCGGCGGACGGCTCGGCGGCGGCGCCACGCGCGGACGCCAGCCGCGGCTCGCCGTCATCGACCAGGCAACGGTCAACAGCCGGCGGCGTCTCGTCCTCATTCGCCGCGATAATGTGGAGCATCTCCTCATCATCGGCGGACCGAGCGACGTCGTGGTCGAGCAGAATATCGTACGGGTGGCCACCGCGCCGCGGGAAGGAGTCCGTCCGCCGGCCGCCGACACGTTGCCGCGAGCGGTGCCTCTCGGCGAAGACAGCATGTGGCCGCTGCAGCCGGAGCCGGCGCCGAAGCCCGAGCCTGCAGCGCGCGTCGAACCTTCTCTGCGCGCCGAGCCCCGAGCGCCGCGCCCACCGATGGCGTCCGAAGAACCGATGGTGTGGCCGGGAGAGCGGCCGGACGAGCCGCAGGCGACGGCGGGGCCTGTCCCTCCGGTTCCGGCGCGTGAGCGCAAGCCGCGCGCACCCGATCCGCTCGCTGAACTCGCGGACGAATTGTCGCGCGTGCCCGGGGTGGGCGAGCCTGCCGAGCAACGCCGCATGCCGCGGCTGCAACCGGCGCCGACGCCTGCTCCAAGCACGGCCGATCCCGCGCTCAAGGCGCCGGCCGATCAGAATCTCTCCGATATGGCACAACGGCTCGAAGCCGCGCTTCGGCGCCCCGGAAAGAGCGATGACGCGCGCACCGCGTCGGGCGCGCAGAGGACGGCGGGCGAAGCTGCGCCCGAAACACCAGCCTCCCCGCGACTGGATACGACGCTGCGCCGTCCGCTCAAGCCCGACGATCTGCGTCCATGGGCAGGAGCTGGCAAAAACGAGCCTGCCGGCCCGGGAACCGACGAAGCGACCGCAGATCCAGCGAAGGCCGCGCGCGCGCGCAGCGCCGACGCCAAGCCCGCGCCGCAAAAATCGTTCTACGACAGCCTCGAGCAGGAGATGGCAAGCCTGCTGAACCGTCCGCCGCCCAAGCCCTGACCACCCCAGTCCGGCTGGGCACTATTCCGGTTTGATGTTGGCCGCCTTGATGATCGGCCACCACTTCTCGATCTCGGCCTTGTGGTAGGCAGCGAGCGCCTGCGGCGTCTGTTGGTCGCGCGGGGGCAACTCCTGGCCTTGATCGGAAAATCGCTGGCGGACGGTCGGATCGGCCAAGGCGGTCACCACCGCTGCATTGAGCTTGGCGACAATATTCCTCGGAGTGCCCTTCGGAACCCAAAGGGCGTGCCAGAACGAAATATAGACGCCCGGCACTGCCATCTCGTCCACGGTCGGAACGTCAGGCGCGCCAAACCATCGCGACTTGGCCATGACGGCGAGTGCCCTGATCTGGCCGGAGCGTACCTGCGGAAGCGAATTCGAGGACATGTCGCACATGATGTCGACTTGACCGCCGACCAGATCCGCTATCGCAGGGGCACCGCCGCGGTAGGGCACGAATTGGAAGCGGGTCCCGGTGTTGTTCTGAAGATAAATCCCGCACAGATGCGATCCGCTTCCGGGCCCGACCGTCGCGGCCGACGCCTTGTCCGGGTGCGCCTTGAGCCACGTGATGAGCTCCTTCAGATCCTTTGCCGGCAAATCTTTCCTTGCCACGACCCAGAGCGGGGTATCGGCCACCCTCGATACCGGTTCAAAGTCGGCTAGTACGTCGTATGAAACGGGATAGACCGCGCCGGCTCCCACATGGCTCGCCCAGTTGCCGAAGCTCAGCGAATAGCCATCGGGTGCCGTACGCGCGCTTCGGCTCACGCCGATGCTGCCCCCCGCGCCACCCATATTCTCCACCACGACCGGTTGGCCGAGCGTCTCCTTGAGATGCTCGGCCAGCACTCGCGCGAGCGTCGTGGTGGCTCCGCCCGCCGGAAACGGCACGATCATTGTCAGCGGTCGGGAAGGATAGGGCTGCGCGCTTGCGATGCTGCGCGTTGCCGCCATCGCCGCCGCAGCGCCTGCCAGATGCTGAAGAAAACGACGGCGTTTCATGGGCGGCCGCCGTGCTCGCGCTAGGAGTGCATTTCACTCGTCGCGATAGATGCGCTCGCGTCGTTCATGGCGCTCCTGCGCCTCGACCGAGAGCGTGGCGATCGGGCGCGCCTCGAGCCGCTTGAGCGAGATCGGCTCGCCCGTCTCCTCGCAAAAACCGTAGGTGCCGTCCTCCAGGCGGGCGAGCGCGGCATCAATCTTGGCGATCAGCTTGCGCTGGCGGTCGCGCGCGCGCAACTCGATCGCGCGATCGGTCTCCGAAGACGCGCGGTCGGCAAGATCGGGGTGATTCTCGTTCTCGGCCTGAAGATGGGCGAGCGTTTCCTTGGCCTCCTTGAGGATTTCCTCCTTCCAAGTGATGAGCTTCTGGCGGAAATACTCCCGCTGGCGCTCGTTCATGAAAGGCTCTTTGTCGGAAGGTCGATAGAGCTTGGTCTTGTCCAGTACCGTGCCGCCGTTCTTTTGCGGAGACATTGCAACCCCGTGCGAAAAGCGAACCCCCCTGCTCGCGCGGCGAGCTTATATCGAGCCGCGCGACGGCGGACAACAACGGAATTGCGATGGACTCTACTTTTCAGGATGCGACGCAAAAGACCTCGCGAAGCCGCCGTCTGGCCGGTACGCCGCTCGCATTGTGCCGTGGGAACGCGTGCCGCGCGGGATTCTAGCGTGCCCGCTCGACGGCCCTAATCTCATCCTCGCCCGCGCTCGCTGCCGGCCCCTGCGCGGGGAAGCGGATACGCAGATCGGTGAATTCCTGCAGTAGAGCCGCTCCCTGGCCCGTGGTCAGGCCGAGCACATGGCCGCCGCGTGTCCTGTCGGCGGTCAGAAAGTGGAAGTGCCAGCCGGCTACGTTGACGGAGCGGGCAGTGGCCGGGAAGCGGAACCCGATCAGGGTACCGTCGACGTCCTCAAGCGTATGGACAACCTGCTGCGCCTTGATCACTTCCGCTAGGGAGCGATAAGGCGGCTGCTGCTTGGGCTCGCTGCGGATTGCGACGCCCCTAAACCGCCCGTCCACGCGTGCCGCGAGCACGCGCGAGGGGCTATAGGGCAAGGCGTCGAGCGCCGCCTCGAGCTGCTCGAGGGATTGCCCCGCAGCAACCGCGGCCGATCCTTGCGGCTGCCAACCAACGATCACTGCGAATGGGGTCAGCTCCGAGGAGGCGACTACGTGCGCCCGGCCGTCGACCGTGCCGCGATAGACCTTCCCATCGAGCACCATCATCTCCCCATCCACGCCGTTGAACGTGCCGAGCCCGAAGCTGCCGTGCCGGAGTAGCTCGCCGACGGTCGTGTCGCCGTCATAGCCGCCGCGCAAGAGGCTCGAAATGGTGGAAATCTGGTAGACCTCAGCGGCGGGCGCGGGAGGCGCGGCGGCGGCAAAAAGCAGGAGTGCCAGCGCGCGCCACATCATTGGGCGAGTCATCGTGAGCCTCCTCCGGCGCCTGATCCAAAAATACTTGCTGGAATGTCAGCCCTTAGGCGCGTCTCGCCGCTCCGAATCGGCCAACGACAGCCTCGTCGCGTTTTCGGACGCGCCAAGCACGCTGGCCAGGTCGCGCTCAAGCCGGAGCGTCGGGGATGAACTTCAACGCTGCCCCGTTCATGCAATAGCGCAGACCGGTCGGCGGCGGCCCATCCTCGAAAACATGGCCTAGATGTCCGCCACAGCGCCTGCAATGCACCTCGGTGCGCGGCAACAGCAACAGGTGGTCGGTTGCGGTGCCGATCGCGTTCGGCAGCGGACGATAGAAGCTCGGCCAGCCGGTTTTGCTGTCGTATTTCGTCTCCGAAGAGAACAACGGTAGATCGCAGCCCGCGCAGACAAAGGCGCCCTTGCGCTTCTCGTCGTTGAGCGGGCTCGAGCCGGGCGGCTCGGTTCGGCGCAGCCGCAACACCTCGTACTGCGCCTTGGTCAGCAGGGAGCGCCACTCGCTGTCGCTCTTCTGGATTTCGAACGCGTCGGCGGCCTCGACGTCGCCGCTCTTGACCCAGCGTAGCCCCGCGATCCCTGCAAGGGCTGCCGCACCCGCCAGCAAAAGACGACGATCGAGCATTTTTAGTCCTTCTTGCCCCACAGCTCCTCGAGCCGCGCGTCGCGGCCGCAATTGAAGCGATAAAATTTATACCGAATGGGATTCTTCAAGTAGTAGTCCTGATGGTATTCCTCGGCTTTGTAAAACGGCCCGGCCGGGACGATCTGGGTTGCAACCGACTGCTTGAAGCGCTTCTCGACAGCCCCCTTCGAGGCTTCCGCTAGCGCATGCTGCTCCTCCCCGCGATAAAAGATTGCGCTGCGATATTGGTCGCCGTGGTCGCAGAACTGTCGATCCTTCGCCAGTGGATCGATGTTGTGCCAGAACACGTCGAGCAGCTTGTTGTAGCTTACCTTGGCCGGGTCGTACACGACCTCCACCGCCTCGGCATGACCAGTGCCGCCGTGCGAGACCTGCTCGTAGGTCGGATTGGCCGCATGACCGCCGGTATAACCCGAGGTCGTGCTGATCACGCCCTCGACCTTGTCGAAATCGGCCTCCACGCACCAGAAGCAGCCGCCCGCGAAAGTCGCAACCGCGGTGCGCTGCGCCTCGTTCCCCTGCCCCGCGGCGGGCGCGAAAAGCGCGAGCAAGAGCAGGGCACTGAGCGCGATCGCGCGGCTGACGATTGTTAACTGGCACGGCATGCGGCTCTACCGCCGTTCGGTAAACGGGTGAGTAATATATATGTCATTTCGGCATCGCCGATTGAGGCAATTCGGCTCACGTTCGTGCGATCACGGCGTGACCTGCCACGACCGGCCGTATTGCCGGGTTTGACGAGGCTTGACCCGGCAATCCATCCCCTTGGATAAGTGCTTTGGTGACGCGCGGTTCAAGCCCGCGCATGACGAACCGAGAGCAGCGGCTGCTGACTTTGGAAGCAACGACGCCCCATGCGCTTTGAAGGAACCAGCGCTTATGTCGCAACCGACGACCTCAAGGTCGCGGTCAATGCCGCCATCACGCTCGAGCGGCCGCTCTTGGTCAAAGGCGAGCCCGGCACCGGTAAGACGGTGCTCGCGCTCGAGGTGGCCAAGAGCCTCGGCGCACCGTTGATCGAGTGGCACATCAAATCGACGACAAAGGCGCTGCAGGGACTCTACGAATACGACGCTGTGTCTCGGCTGCGCGACAGTCAACTCGGCGATGAGCGCGTGCACGATATCCGCAACTACATCAAACGTGGCAAGCTGTGGGACGCTTTCGTCGCCGATGCCCGGCCGGTGCTG
>DATNNX010000089.1:0-30695 GCA_035601615.1 Xanthobacteraceae bacterium | reverse complement strand
CGGTGGCTAAGATGATCAAACGTTGTGCGCCCCTGCCGCTCAGCGATGCCCTTGGGAACGCACTGGCGGGCCGGCCGTTCACCATTCGGTTGATCGACGATCGCAAGCTCAGACAAGCAGAGAATGTCCCATGATGGATACCGAGAACACGCTCACGCTTGAAACCACTAAGGGCAAGGTCGTCATTCTGATGCGTCCGGATCTCGCGCCCGGCCATGTCGCACGCATCAAAGAGTTGGTGCGCCAGGGCTTTTATGACGGCGTCGTGTTTCATCGCGTCATCGATGGCTTCATGGCGCAGACCGGCTGCCCGCATGGCACTGGCACCGGCGGCTCCGGCAAAAAGCTCAAGGCGGAGTTCAACAAAGAGCCGCACCGCCGGGGCACCGTCTCGATGGCGCGCGCGCAATCCCCAGATTCCGGCGACAGTCAGTTCTTCATCTGCTTTGCTGATGCGCCTTTTCTCAATGGCAAATACACCGTCTGGGGACAGGTGACCGAAGGCATGGCAAACGTCGACAAGATCAAGCGCGGCGAGCCCGTTGTCGAGCCCGACCGAATTATCTCCGCCAAAATGGGTGCAGATGGATGATCGTGTGAGCCGCCTTCGCGCGGCGATTGCTTTGAAACGCGAGCTGTGATCGGTGCCGTTTCATCGCGTAGAAGAGAAATCAAACTAGTGCGTTGCCCTGCGCGCGCAGCTCGGCCTCGCACACCCACGCCTCTTTCGCGAACCATTCATGCTCGGTTCGGCAGATTGGGCAGTGGACCCGCGCGAAGAAGACCGGCATCGACTCGAAGCTCTTGCGATCGGTGACCAAACCGGTAGGGATGTCCCGTCCGGTCTGCGGACATCTCACCATGACGGCGCCCATTGGCCTCTCCTGCCTTCTTTCATTGTGCGCATCAGATACGCCACTCCTGTGAAAATCATTTGACGCAACCGCGACAAAGCAGGGGAATTTCGAAACCCTCAAATGCGTCATTTGGGCGGACGCGATAACTCCATCTGGGAATTTGTACCTGCTCGGAACAGGTCGGACGCGAGTGCGTTGATAATCTCCATTCGGCGGAAGCCGTTGCCGCACTGGTATGTATCTACGGCCCGGACAAAGCCCGGCCGTCGGTTCCGTAGTGCGGCTTGGCCCAGGCGATGACCTGCCGCGCGGGCCCTTGTATGAAGGGCCATGCGCACCGCCCTGTTCGATTTTGAACTGCCGTCCGACCGCATTGCCTTACGTCCCGTTTCGCCGCGGGATGCGGCGCGGCTGCTAGTCGTGCGTCCAGGCTCGACGCCGGAGCTCGATGACCGCAGCGTGCGCGATCTGCCCGACCTGCTGCGCGCCGGTGACGCGCTTGTGGTCAACGATACTAAGGTCATTGCGGCTCGCCTGCGCGGGCGTCGCATCGGCCGCGGCGCAATGGAGCCCGCCATCGAGGCGACGCTGCACCAGCGCCTCGATGGCTCGCGCTGGCGCGCCTTCGTAAAACCCGCCAAGCGGCTGGCGGCCGGCGACGTGGTGCGCTTCGGGGACGAGGGCAAGGTCTGCTTCCTCGGCCAGCTCGATGCCACCGTCGAAGCTAAAGGCGAAGACGGGGAAGTCACGCTCGCGTTTGCATTTCATGGGCCCGTTCTGGACCAGGCGGTCGATGAGCGCGGCGCCATGCCGCTGCCGCCCTACATCCGGCGCCCGCCCGACGAGCGCGATCGGGCTGACTACCAGACGATATTCGCTCAGGCGGAGGGCTCTGTCGCGGCACCCACGGCGGGACTGCACTTCACCGATGCGCTCACGTCGCGCCTGATCGCGCGGGGAATCATTCTGTACAAGGTAACGCTGCACGTCGGCGCCGGGACATTCCTTCCGGTCAAGGTCGCCGATACCGCTGCGCATCGCGTGCACTCGGAGCAGGGAAGCGTCGCTGCTGAGACCGCGGCGGCGCTGAACCGCCTGCGGCAGGCAGGGGGACGTATTGTCGCCGTGGGTTCGACCTCGCTGCGCCTGTTGGAGACCGCCAGCGACGAGGATGGGGTCATCCGCCCGTTTCACGGCGAGACCGCCTTGTTCATCACGCCAGGCTACCGGTTCCGCGCGGTCGACGTGATGCTCACCAATTTCCACCTGCCGCGCTCGACCTTGTTCATGCTGGTGGCGGCGCTTTGCGGGCTCGACGTCATGAAGCGCGCCTATGCGCACGCGATCGGCGAAGGGTACCGATTCTATTCCTACGGCGATGCCTGCCTGCTGTTCCGGCCATAAGCGCGGGCGGGGCCGCAGACAAGAACGCGGTCCACTCGGCTAAGATATATCGATGGCCGACGCCTTCTCGTTTCGATTGCTCGCGACCGACGGTGCTGCCCGCCGCGGCGAGATCGCGACTGCGCACGGCACCGTCGCCACACCGGCGTTCTTGCCGGTCGGCACCCAGGCAACCGTGAAAGGTCTTGCGCCCGAGGCGTTGCGCGCCAACGGGACCGAGATCGTGCTCGCCAACACGTATCACCTGATGTTGCGGCCCGGTGCCGAGCGCATCGCGGCACTCGGCGGCCTGCACCGATTCATGAATTGGATGCGCGCGATTTTGACCGATTCCGGCGGCTTTCAGGTCATGTCGCTATCGGAGCTGCGCAAAGTCGAGGACAAAGGCGTGACCTTTCGATCGCACCTCGACGGGGCCGTGGTCGAGCTTTCTCCTGAGCGCGCGATCGAGATTCAGATCCTGCTGGGCTCGGATATCGCAATGCAGCTCGACGAATGCCTGCGCTTGCCCGCACCAGAGCCCGAGCTCCGTCGCGCCATGCAACTCTCGCTCGCTTGGGCCGAGCGCAGCAAACGCGCCTTCGAGCAGGCGCCCCAAAGCAACGCGCTGTTCGGCATCGTCCAAGGCGGCGACGACTCGGCACTGCGCGCCGAGAGCGCGCGCGTGCTCACTGACATCGAATTTGACGGCTATGCCATTGGTGGGCTCGCCGTAGGCGAGCCGCAGCAGGTTATGCTCGGGATCGTCGAGGGCGTCGTGCCTGCGCTCCCGCCCGATCGCCCGCGCTACCTCATGGGAGTAGGCACGCCCGAGGACCTGCTCGAGGCGGTGGCCCGCGGCATCGATATGTTCGACTGCGTGCTGCCGACCCGCAACGGCAGACATGGTCTCGCCTTCACCCGCTTCGGACCGATCAATCTCAAGAACGCACGCCACGTCGACGATCCGCGACCGATCGATCAGATGAGCGCGTGTCCTGCGGCGCGTGATTTTTCGCGCGCTTACCTTCACCATCTCGTCAAGGCGAACGAGATGCTTGGCGCCGTCCTGCTGACGACAATCAACCTCGCCTACTATCAAGACCTGATGGCCGGCATGCGCAGCGCGATTGCGGCGGGCAGGTTCGTGGATTTCTGCGCCGACGCGCGCGCGAGCTGGGCGCGAGGCGAAGTCTCCTCGTCTTAGAGCGCTCGATTTTGGCGGGACGGCGCTATTCATAAAGGCCTCGACGCCACGCCCGCAGCAGCGCAGAATAAACCGCCTGGGCGCCCCGCGGTTTTCGTGCGAGCGGTCTCTGGAGACGCCAGGTATGGCCATCAATCTCAAAGTCAACGGAGCGAGCCGTTCGGTTCCGGCCGAACCGGATACGCCGTTGATCTATGTGCTGCGCAATGATCTTGAGCTCAACGGTGCGAAATTCGGGTGCGGCCTGGCGCAATGCGGCGCCTGCACTGTGCTGGTCGACGGCAAGGCGGTGCGTTCCTGCGTCACACCGATCAGCACCGTGACCACAAGCGAGATCACAACCATCGAAAGCCTGGGCTCGCTCGAGAAGCCGCATGCGCTCCAGCGCGCGTTCATCGAAGAGCAGGCGGCCCAGTGCGGCTACTGTATCAACGGCATGATCATGTCGGCGAAAGAGTTGCTCGACCGCAATCCGCGACCGACCGAGCAGGACGTGCGCGCGGCGCTTGCCGGCAATCTTTGTCGCTGTGGCACTCACAATCGCATCGTTCGCGCGGTGCTGCGGGCCGCGCAGGCGAGCGGGAGGACGCGCACGTGACCAGCCCCGCTGTCAATCGGCGCGAATTTGCCGCCGGCTTCGGGGCCATCGTCATTGCGTTCTCGCTCGATCCGAAGCTTGCGCGAGGGCAGGAACGGTTGCCCGGAAGCCTGGAGAACAACCGCAGGCTCGATGCTTGGATCCGTATCAATGCCGACGGCAGCGCAACCATTTTCACTGGCAAGGTGGAACTGGGGCAGGGCATCCTCACCGCGCTCGCGCAGATCGCGGCAGAAGAGCTCGATCTGCCGTTGTCGCGGATCGAGATGATCTCCGGCGATACCGGTCGGACGCCAAACGAGGGACACACAGACGGCAGCCGATCGATCGAGAATAGCGGTACGGCGCTGCGCATCGCTGCCGCCGAAGTGCGTGCGATACTCATCGATCTCGCTGCCAAGCGACTCGGCGCGACGGCAGACCAGCTGACCCTCGCCGAGGGTATCGTCACCGCGCCCGGCGGTCGCAAGCTCGGCTACGGCGAACTCGCTGCAGCCGTCGATCTCAGGCGGGAGGCGACGGCGAAGGTCGAGCCGAAAACCGCCTCAAAATACAAGATCGTAGGAAAATCGGTTCAGAGATTGGATATCCCGGCTAAGGTTAGCGGCGGCGCCACCTACGTTCACGACATCCGCTTGCCGGGCATGCTGCACGGCCGTGTGGTGCGCCCGCCGCGTTATGGCGCGAAGCTTGAAACCATCAACGAAGCTGCCGTCAGGACGATGCCGGGAGTCGTTGCCGTCGTGCGCGACGGCAGCTTCGTCGGCGTCATTGCCGGGCGCGAGGAGCAGGCAATCAAGGCCCGTGCCGCGTTGAGTGGCGACTCGCGCTGGTCGGGCGGCACCGAGCTCCCCGATACGGGCAAGGTCTATGAGCAGCTGCTCTCGCTGCGGACCGTCGACACGGTCGCCAGTGAGAAGCGGGCGAGCGCGCGCCCCAGCGGCGCGCGCGTCGTGGAGGCGACCTACCGGAAGCCTTACCTCGCCCATGCTTCGATGGGACCGTCCTGCGCGCTTGCCGAATTCCGCGACGGGAGCTTGACCATCTGGTCGCATACACAGGGCGTATTTCCGCTGCGGCAGGACCTCGCCAGATCCCTGCAGATCGATCCCGCGCAGATCCGGTGCATCTTCGCGGAAGGCGCGGGGTGCTATGGCCGCAACGGGCACGACGACGTCGCGCTCGACGCGGCGCTACTCGCGCGCGCCGTTCCCGGTCGCCCGGTGCGCGTGCAATGGATGCGCGACGATGAGTTTGCATGGGAGCCGTACGGCTCGGCCATGGTGATGAAGGCACAGGGTGCGGTTGCCGACGGCAGAATCGTCGACTGGAGCTACGAGCTGTGGAGCGGTCCGCACGGCGTGCGTCCCGGCGCGCCCGATGGCAGCAATCTGTTCGCAAGCTGGAGCCTGGCGCAGCCGCAGAAACGGCCGCTTGCGCGCAACATCCCGCTGCCGGCGGGCGGCAGCGATCGCAACGCAATTCCGGGCTACGAATTACCCAATCACAAGATCATCAATCACTTCATTCCGGAGATGCCGGTCTGGGTGTCCTCGCTGCGCACGCTTGGCGCCTATGCGAACGTGTTCGCGGTCGAGTCCTTCATGGATGAGCTGGCCTCGGCGGCTGGTGCGGACCCGGTTTCTTTCCGCCTCGCGCATCTGAGCGATCCGCGCGCACGGGCCGTGATCGAGGCGGTCGCCAAGAAGGTCGGCTGGAAGAATAGCAAAACAAGTGATGGCGTGCGCGGTCGCGGGATCGGCTTTGCCAGGTATAAGAATCTTGCCTCCTACGTGGCCGTGGTGGCGGAGGTCGAAGTCGATCGCGACAGTGGCAAGATCCACGTGCCGCGCGCGACCGCCGCGGTCGATGCCGGTCTGATCGTCAATCCTGATGGGCTCACCAATCAGATCGAAGGTGGAATCATCCAGTCCGTGAGCTGGACCTTGAAGGAGGAGGTGCGTTTCGACCAGGGCGGCGTTCTGGCGCGTGACTGGCAGAGTTATCCGATCCTCACCATGCCGGAAGCGCCGATCGTCGATGTCGAGCTGATCAATCGCCCGAACGAACGCTCGCTCGGTGCCGGCGAAGCCTCACTGGGCCCGGCGGCCGCCGCCGTCGTCAACGCCGTCGCGAAGGCAACTGGCAGGCGCATTCGCGACCTGCCGCTTACTCCGGCGCGGGTCAAGGCGTCGTTGAGATAGCGGGCAGCGCGAAAAGAAGCTCACAAATAGCAGCGGCCCGATCGCGGCCACGCCCCGTTACATCCCGCCGTAAAGCCACGCCATACCGACGTAAGCCTCTTCCGGCGTGCGAGGGCCGAGCATCTGGTTGCGTAGTTCCGCCGCGGGCCCGCGCGCGTGGTAAAACTCGCCATAGACGCGCGCCACGATCTGCACCCGCGCGGTGCGCAGGTAACGCTGCTTCACGTAGGCGCGGAACGCCGCGGGTAGGTCTTGCGGATTTTCGCTGGCCTTGTCGGCGAGCCAGACCGCGTCTTCGGTCGCCATGCAAGCGCCTTGCGCCAGGTATTGCAACATGGGGTGGGCCGCGTCCCCGAGAAGCGTCACGGCCCCTTTGCTCCATTCCCTCACCGGCTCGCGGTCGCACAGTACCCACATGCGCCAAGTCTCGATACGCTCGAGCATGCGCAAGACTTCGGGCCGCTGGCCTTCAAAGTGCGTCCGCAGTTCGCCGGGATCGGCCTCGGCATTCCAACCCTCGACGTAACGCTTGGAGTGGAAGACGGCCACGAGGTTGTAGATCTCGGCGCGGCGCAGCGGATAGTGGACTAGGTGTGTGCGCGGACCGGCCCACAGGACCACATCGGGACTCCACAGATCGTCCGGCACCTCCTCGCGCGTCAGCACGGCGCGGTAGGCGATATGGCCGGATACCAACGGCTTGCCGTCGCCCACGATTTTGTCGCGCACCTTCGACCACATGCCGTCGCAGCCAACGAGGCCACGGCCTCGGATGCGCTCGCCCGACTGCAGGATTACGGTGACGCCGGCATCGTCCTGGTCGAAGTCCTCGACCGTGCGATCGGTCTCCAGCGTGATCAGATTGTTGCTCTTGCAGGCATTGATGAAGACGGAATGGAGGTCGTGCCGGTGAGTGACGGCGTACGGCTGCTGAAAACGCTCGGTAAAGCGCGGGTCATCGAGTGGAATGCGGGTCACGCGCTCGCCGCTGAGCGCGCAACGCATCTCTATTCCCGGTGGGCGATGAGCATCGGCGAGCACCGCCTCCTTAAGGCCGAGTCGCTCAAGCGCGCGGAAGACGTTGGGGCCGAGCTGGATGCCGGCACCGATTTCGCGGAATTCAGCGGCCTGCTCGAGGACCCGAACCGTGAACCCTTTGCGCGCGAGTGCGTGCGCCGCCGCCAGCCCCCCGATGCCGCCGCCCGCAATTACGATCGGCAGTGCTTGACCATTCGATTCTGCCATCAGCACTCCAAAAACGCCGTACGGCGCCGTCGGCCATTCTGAGCCCGTTTCGCAAGCGCTTCAATTGCGCCATGGGTGGGCCAGCTCGAGTGTTGGCGCGCGACGTGGTCCGCCACGATGCAGGAGAAAACGCTGAGTTCGGCGTCGGCGGAGAAATGGTGAGCCCGGTTGGGATCGAACCAACGACCTACTGATTAAAAGTCAGTTGCTCTACCACTGAGCTACGGGCCCGGTGCGCGGGTGTGTAGGGGCGGCCTGATGCGGGGTCAATAGTGGGGCCGCAGCAGGCCTGTCCAAGTGGAGCGCGTCGGCTTATCCTGAAGATGGGGGCCGGTTGCACGCGCTGGGAGGAGTGGGCTGATGCCGATCGTCAACCGGATTGCCGCCATGCAGGGCGACGTTACTGCCTGGCGGCGCGACATCCACGCCAACCCCGAACTCCTTTATGACGTGCACCGCACCGCGGCCACTGTTGCCGATAAGCTCAGAAGCTTTGGCTGCGACGAGGTCGTGACCGGGATCGGCCGCACGGGCGTGGTCGGCGTCATCCGTGGCGGTAAGGGAAACGGCCGGGTCATTGGGCTGCGCGCCGACATGGATGCCCTGCCGATCGAGGAGATCGGTGATGTGCCGTACAGATCAACGGTGCCGGGCAAGATGCATGCCTGCGGTCACGACGGTCATACCGCCATGCTGCTCGGCGCTGCCCATTATCTCGCTGAGACGCGCAACTTCTCCGGTACGGCGGTCGTCATTTTCCAGCCTGCGGAGGAGGGCGGCGCCGGCGGCAAGGCGATGGTTCAGGACGGGCTGATGGAGCGCTTCCGCATCGAGGAAGTCTACGGCATGCACAACTATCCCGGCCTTCCAGTAGGGCAATTCGCGCTGCGACCCGGTCCGATAATGGCGGCCGCCGACCGTATTACGATCGAGATCGAAGGCCGCGGTGGCCACGCGGCGCGGCCGCATGTTGCGATCGACACGGTGCTGGTGGGCGCCCAAATCATCAACCAGATTCAATCGATCGTGGCGCGCAATGTTGATCCGCTCAACGCCGCGGTGATCTCGATCTGCGTTTTTCAGGCCGGCTCGACCGACAATGTCATCCCGCAAACCGCGCTCCTGCGCGGGACCGCCCGCAGCCTCACACCCGACGTGCGCGATCTTTTGGAAAAGCGGCTGCATGAGGTCGTGACCGGAACGGCAGGCCTCTATGGCGCCAGCGCCAAGCTTACTTACCGGCGCGATTATCCCGTGACCCGAAATCACGTGCGACAGGCCGAATTTGCGGCGTCGGTCGCGGCCGAAGTAGTCGGGCGCGAGCGAGTCGAGGAGGATGTCGCCCCGGTCATGGGCGCGGAGGACTTTTCGTTCATGCTTGAGGCGCGGCCCGGTGCTTTCATCTTCGTTGGCAACGGCGATAGCGCCGGTCTTCACCATCCAGCCTACGATTTCAATGACGAGGTGATCCCGTACGGCGCCTCGTACTGGGTTAAGCTCGTTGAAACGGCATTGCAGGGGTGAGATAAATCGCAGATCAGTAATCAGCGAGCCACGGCCATCCTAGGCGCTGCTTCTTGAGTCCCGGTTCTGATTACTGATTACCGATCACCGATTTTTGTTCGGCCGGCGCCTCAGCGACGCCGGTAGGCTGCGGTAGCTGGGCCGCGACCTTTGCCTCGACGCTTCGCCAATAGGCGAATTCGTTGAAACGCGAGTCTTCCAACAGGGCCAGCGCCACGGCGGCAAGGAAGGGTAGGCTCTGCACCAAGAGTACCGCCGCGAACACGTGGAGCTCACGAATTTGTTTGTAATTAGTGGCGAGGATGACTACCGCGCCGACCACAAGTAAGCTTCCGAGTACCGCCTCCCAGAACGCTGGGAATTCCGCGCTCTTGCAGGTCGCGCCGCCTTTGGCCGTGCGCGTGAACGGCATGGTTTCCTTCCATACGCCGCAGCCGACCGCGCGCGCGACCGTCCATTGCACCGACATAGCGGCGATTACGGCACCGACCATCTGGGCGGGCCGGATTGCGACTCGCAGACGATAAAGCGCCACAAAGTGCCCCAGAGTGATCACGAATGCCGCAAGGATCGGGACGGTGAGGATCTTGTCGGGAATGGCGATACCGGCAAACGCAACAACAGGCACCCAGACAAGATTGAGCATTGCGACAGCAACCCCGATCGACTCCGCTCCTAGCCAATTGAGCCAGCCAACTGCAAATTCGCGCTTCTGCTCGCGCGTCAATGCGTTGGCGCGCGGCAGCAGGTAACGCCAATGCTTGCGCAGAATCTGCAAACCGCCATAGGCCCATCGGTAGCGCTGCTTCTTGTAGGCCTCGAATGTGTCGGGCAACAGGCCGTGTCCGTAGCGCCGGTTGGTGTAATGAATCTGCCAGCCATGCTCGAGCACCAGCAGACCGAGATCGCAGTCTTCGACGATTGTATCGCTCGTCCATCCGCCGGACGAGACCAGCGCCGCGCGGCGGATCAGGCACATAGTGCCATGCACGATGATAGCGTTCGCCTCGTTGCGCTGAACCATGCCGATATCGAAGAAGCCGGCGTATTCGCCATTCATCGCGTGATGCATGACGGTACGGTCGCCGTCGCGATGATCCTGCGGCGCCTGTACCATGCCGACTTTCGGATCGGCGAAGACCGGCACTAAGTCTTTGAGCCAATCGGGACGCACGGCGTAATCTGCGTCGATGACGCCGATGATCTCGGCATCGGCAGCGGTATGCGAAAGCGCGAGTCGCAACGCGCCCGCCTTATAGCCGCTGAGGTTGTCTTCGTTGATGAATTTGAACCGCTCACCCAGTGCGCGGCAGTGATCCTCGATCGGCCGCCAAAACGCAGGATCAGGCGTGTTGTTGATGACGACAATGCACTCGAAATTCGGGTAGTCGATCCGTGCCACCGCATCGAGCGTGGCCTTGAGCATCTCGGGCGGCTCGCGATGGGCGGGGACGTGGATCGACACTTTCGGTGCAAAACCCTCCGGCGCTGATAGGGCGTCGGCGATGAGCCGTCGCGGGCCGCGGCCGAAGGCGATGACTGCGATCTCTTCGATGCGCGCGAGCGTGATCATAACGAGCGGAGCAAGGAGGGTAATACCGAGTAGAAGCGCAAAAGCAGCTCCGAGCACGAAATAATGGGTTTGCCAGAACGCGAAAACGGTCGCGAGCCAAGCGCCTACTGTATTGGCGGCGATCGCGAGCGCTGCGGCTTCCCCGAACGTGGCGGCACGCCGCGCCAGCACCGGCAGCGACACCAGCAGCCCCAGCAGCACCGCTAAGGCGCCGATCTTCCAATGGTCTGGATCGCTCACCAATCCGGTCCAAGCGAACTTGGCGTGGCGTGAGGCATCGAACACGCCCCAATACATACCGACGCCGCCTTCATTGGTCTTCCACGGCTGGTCGAATGCCTCGATGACGTTGTAGTCGATGCCGTAAGCCTCGGCGCGGGAAACGAACTCGCGCAGCACGCTTGCCTGCTCGATCCGCCCGGGATCGGCATGGCGCATGTTGTAGCCGGCACTGGGCCAACCAAACTCGGCGATCACGATGCGCTTGCCGGGATGCGCGGCGCGCAGCTTGTCGTAGAACTCGATGGTCTTGTCGACGGCCTGAGTTGCGCTGAATCCGTCCCAATAAGGCAGGATGTGCGCGGCGATGAAGTCGACCGCCGAAGCAAGCTCCGGATGCTCGATCCACACCGTCCAGATTTCGCCGGTCGTGACTGGTACCGGACTTTGGCGCTTTACACGCTGGATGAGCCGTACGAGGTCGTCGACCGACTTCTCCGCGCGCAAGGTGGTCTCATTGCCGACCACGATCGCATTGACGTTGCTGTAGCGGCGCGCAAGCGCGATGGCGGCTTGTATCTCCCGCTCGTTGCGAGCTTCGTTTTTGTCGATCCAAATGCCAAGCGTGACCTTTAGTCCGAACTCGGCGGCAATCGCCGGCACCAGCTCACCGCCGCCCGTCGAAGTATAGGTGCGGATCGCCTGGGTGTAGGGGCTAAGGATCTTCAGGTCGGCACGAATCTGCTCCGCCGTCGGCCGGTCGCCATAATCCGGATGTTGCGATCGCGTGTACGGCGAGTAGGAGATGCTGGCGAGCGGGCCGTCGACATTGGACACCGCTTGTTGCCGATGGAGGAGCGTCCATAAACCGGCATGCACGCAGACGACGAGCGTCACCACGGCTGCGACGGTGCGCATAGAACGGAAACCACGCGGGGCAAAATGCGCAGACCCGAACCTGTCCCCTAGGTCCAACCAAGGTCGTCCTTAACGTACCTTGGCATGAGGCGTTGTTACAAGTAGCGATCACTCATGGCCGATGCAAGGCAGACAACAGCGCAGACAAAAGAATCGTTCGGCAAAACCTCAGCGAAATCATTCTGAACGTTTGTACAGCTTGGCTGCCTCTTGCTGAACGTTCGTACAGACTAGCGGTTGGTCGTTTCGCTCGGTACGGCCGCCGTGCCCTGTGTCTCGGCATTTGGGTTCACCCAACAGCCATGCACGCGGCTGTTGAGCGTGTCGGTCGCCTTCGGGTCGATATTCCCCTGCCGCACGAGGCAGCGGAAAGTCGCCTGGATGTGACCGGCTGGGCAGCCAAACCGGTCATAGAGGTCCAGATGGCGAAAGGCAGTATCGAGGTCATCGCGCCAGAGTAGACTTACGACGCGCCGACCCAGCCACAAGCATTCCGGGTTGGCAGCCGGGCCGCCCAAAAGCCGCTCCGCTTCGGCAAATTCGTCGATTTTCTTCTGGGCCTCCTTCGTGTCGCCCGCCTGCGGCTTATCCTTATCTGCCGGCTTTTGCTCGCCATTTTGGGCCAATGTCGGATTGGCGACGAGCATCATCGCCGCGCCGAGGGCGGCGGTGACAAAACGCATCCGGAAGCGCTGCATGATTGTCCTGATTTGTTGAACCGTGCCGGTCGGTAGGTCCCCCTCCCATGAAGACCTATTCGGTCAGCATTGCGGCAACGGCCATTGGAGCGATCCAATTAAAGCAGCCGGCCGAGGTAACGCCAAGATGGCAAAAGCTGTTCCGGAGAGATACCGCCGGCGTTGCCGTCTGACGGCGCTTGGCACCACCCTTGGAGCACGATAAGCGAGGCGTCATTCTCGAGTAGGGGTCGGGATCAGTCTCCATGGGTATTGCGACGGCGCTTTTCGCGATTGCAGCAGCGGCAATCGCTACGGCATGGGCATGGCTCGGCGCGACGGTCCAGATGCCGCCGTCTCCTTTGGGCGCTGGTGGGAAGCTTTATTGCGTCTCGTATACGCCGTTTCGCGGCGCGCAGACTCCGCTCGGCCCGGACGTTCCAGTTGATCCCAGGCAAATCGACGAGGACTTGGCTCAACTCAAGCACATCACGGATTGCGTGCGCACCTACTCGGTCGATCACGGCCTCGATCAGATTGCCGGAATCGCCAAGCGTCATGGCATGAAGGTCTTGCAGGGTTTATGGCTGTCGAATTTGCCCGAACTCAGCCGAAAGCAGGTTGGGACCGCGATCACTCTAGCCCAGCAGTTTCCCGACGTGATCGCAGCAGTCATCGTCGGCAACGAAGTCCTGCTGCGAGGGGAGATGGCGGCACCTGATCTCGTGCGGACCATCCGCGAAGTCAAGGCGCAGGTCGCAATGCCAGTTACCTACGCGGATGTGTGGGAGTTTTGGCTGCGTTACCGCGATGTGGCGAGCGTGGTCGATTTCGTCACCATCCATATTCTGCCCTATTGGGAGGACTTTCCGATTCCCGCACGGAATGCGGCAGCCCATGTCGATGCCATCCACGCGCAGATGGTCAGGGCTTTTCCTGGCAAGGATGTGTTCGTCGGTGAATTCGGTTGGCCGAGCGCCGGCCGCATGCGTGAAGGGGCTTTGCCCTCGCCGGTGAATCAAGCCCGCTCCATGCACGAGGTGCTCGATCATGCCAAGCGCGAGAACTATCGCGTGAACCTCATCGAGGCGTACGATCAACCCTGGAAGCGCCGGCTCGAAGGGACCGTCGGCGGCCATTGGGGGTTGTTCGATGCTTATCAGCGAGAGCCAAAATTCGCCTGGGGCGGCCTCGTCTCCAATCATCCGCACTGGCCTTGGCAAGCGGCCGGCGGGGTGGGGCTCGCAACGATAATTCTCGCAAGCGCACTGGCTGTTCGCCGCCGGATCGGTACTGCCGTCGATACCTCTTGCTGGTTGCGTATCGGGACGATTGCGATCGTAGCCGGCATCCTGATCGGTTGGACGGTTGCGAACGTTCCAGTCGAGAGCCTCACGGTCGCGGATTGGCTGCGCAACGTCGCCTGGGCTGCCACGGCCCTGACATCACCTGTTGTCGTTGCCGTTGCCGCGGTATCAGGCGTCACCGCTCCCTGTTTCGCCCAAATGCTCGGCCGCGCTGCGCACCGCCCGCGCGAGCTGGCGGCGCTTGCCCTGGGCGTTCTCCTGATCGCCCTCGCTGTGCTCTCGGTGCAGGCGGCGCTGGGTCTGGTCTTCGACCCACGCTACCGGGATTTTCCATTCGCGCCGCTCACCGCCGCGACAGTCCCGCTCTTGCTGCTGAAAAAAGCAAAGCCCGCGGTCAAGGCAAGCCTACTCGCAAGGTGGAAGCAGCGCTTGCAGGCGCCGGCGGCGGAGAGCGCGATCGCGGCGACACTGACGGCGTCAGCGGTCTATATCATTTGCAACGAAAGCTTGGCTAACTGGCAGGCTATCTGGTTTTCAACCGCCTTGCTTGCGCTTGCATTTACTCTGCTGCAGGCGCGGGGCGTGCCAGGCTAAGCATCAACAGCGCAGCGGCCAAGCCGGCGAGATTGGCGTTGTGCAAGACCAAACCGAACGGGCTGGCGACGAGCGCTACAGCGAGGAGCAGGATCGACGGCCGCAACAGATTGAGCAGCGCCGCGCCCAGTGCAACCCAGCCGAAGGCGGAGTGGTTGAAAAGCACGATGGTGAGCCGGAACGCAGCGCACAGCCACGTGTCGAGGCCGGCCTGACAGGCGAGCGATACAGGAGCGTACTCGATCGCCATATAGCGGAGGTAGAGCGCCTCGCCCAGAGAGAGCAGGGCGACTAGCGTGAGCCAGTTCATCTGGCGCGCGGTGGGCAGAAACAGCGCCGGCTGCATGAGCGAATGCATTATGCCGCGCGCGCGTTTACCCTACAACCAGGGGTCTACTCGCCCTCGCTTGCAGTAAGCGGTTGCGCACGATTGGTCTTTCCGTGACCGGGTTCCCCGCGCATTCCGCTTTTCCGCAGCGGCGCACTCAGATATGACGGCGCCGGCGGCCACAGCTACGTGGAGAATGCTAATTGGCGATTCAACGCACCTGCCTTGCGATTGTGCTTGCGGCCGGGGAAGGCACTCGCATGCGCTCGGCGCGGCCGAAGGTGCTGCACGCGATCGCCGGCCGCTCGCTCCTCGCTCATGTGCTGGATGCTGTACGCGAGGCGGGCGGGACCATGACAGCGGTGGTTGTTGGGCTCGGCGCCGACGCAGTGGCCGCCGAGGCCCGGCGTATCGTGCTGGATGCTGAGATCTTCGTGCAGGCTGAGCGGCGCGGGACTGCTCACGCCGTGCTGGCGGCAAAAGCTGCGATCGCGCGCGCGCCCGATGACGTGCTGGTCATTTTCGGCGACACCCCGCTCATTCGGCCGCAGACGCTCACTCGCATCCGCGGGGCTCTCGCCGAGGGGGCGGCGGTCGTGGTGCTTGGCTTTCGCGCGAAGGACCCGACCGGGTACGGCCGGCTTGTGCTCGAGGGTGGCGAGCTCCTCGCTATCCGTGAGGAACTCGATGCCAGCCCGGCCGAGCGTGCGATCAAGCTGTGTAACGGCGGTCTGATGGCGTTCGCCGGTCCGACCGCGCTGGCGATCCTGGAGCGGATCGGCAACGATAATCGCAAAGGCGAATATTACCTCACCGATGCCGTGACCATCGCGCGGGCGATGGGACACAAGGCAGCCGTGATCGAGACTGAGGAGGACGACGTGCGCGGGATCAATACCAATGCCCAACTTGCCGAGACTGGCGCCGTTCTCCAGCAGCGCCTCCGCCAGGCGGCGATGGAGGGGGGCGTGACACTGATGGCGCCGGAAACGGTTTTCCTGTCGTCGGATACCAAGTTCGGGCGCGAGGTGATCGTGGAGCCATTCGTCGTGTTCGGACCGGGGGTCACGGTGGAGGACAACGCCGTGATCCGCTCCTTCTCGCACCTGGAGCGGGCGTACGTGGGCAAGGGGGCGATGGTTGGACCTTACGCGCGGCTGCGCCCCGGCGCGCGATTGCAAGAAGACGTTCACGTCGGCAATTTCGTCGAGATCAAGGAGGCGGTGATGGAGGCCGGCGCCAAAGCCAATCATCTGAGCTATATCGGCGACGCAACTGTGGGTGCCGGCGCCAATATTGGCGCGGGCACGATCACCTGTAACTATGACGGTGTAGCCAAGCATCGCACCGAGATCGGCAAGAACGCGTTCATCGGCTCGAATTCCGCGCTGGTGGCACCGGTGAAGATCGGAGACGGCGCTTACGTGGGCTCCGGCTCGGTGATCACCCACGACGTCCCCGCGGCTGCGCTCGCGCTCGCGCGTGCACGGCAGGTCGTAAAGGATGGGTGGGCACGACGCTTGCGCCAACGCGGATCGCTGGGCAAAAGAGGCACGCCTACAAAATGACGGGCACGATGAGCATGTTAGGCATAATTCTCAGAAGTTGCTTGATTGCGCTTTTCGCCTTGATGCCGAGATATGCTCGTCGGGGTAGGTCCTGCGCGATCGGGTGGCAGTCGTTCAAATGTGCGGAATCGTAGGCATTCTCGGGCGTGAGCCGGTTGCCGGCCTGCTTGTCGATGCACTCAAGCGGCTCGAGTATCGCGGCTACGACTCCGCCGGCATCGCCACGCTGGAAAGCGGGCAGCTTTCCCGCCGGCGTGCTGAAGGCAAGCTGCGCAATCTCGAAGCCAGGCTCGCGCGCGAGCCGCTCACCGGCACGATCGGCATCGGGCACACCCGCTGGGCGACCCATGGCCGGCCGACCGAAGGCAACGCGCACCCTCATGCTACCGAGCGCCTTGCCGTCGTCCACAATGGCATCATCGAGAACTTTCGTGAGCTGCGTGACGAGCTGGAGAAGACTGGGACCAAGTTCGACTCCGATACCGACACTGAGGTCGTCGCTCATCTCGTGACGCAAGAGATGAAGAAAGGCCGCTCGCCCGCCGAGGCCGTAGCGGCCGCACTGCCGCGGCTGCGCGGCGCGTTCGCACTCGCGTTTTTGTTTGCGGGAGAGAACGATCTCATCATAGGCGCGCGCAAGGGCTCGCCGCTTGCGATCGGCTATGGTGATGGCGAAATGTATCTCGGCTCCGATGCAATCGCACTGGCACCGTTCACTGACGCGATCTCCTATCTCGAGGAGGGCGATTCGGCGGTGCTTACACGCAAGAGTGTCGAAGTCCGCGACGCCAAAGGCAGCAAGGTCGAACGCGCCGTACTCAGATCCTCTGCATCGGCGTTTCTCGTCGACAAAGGCAATTACCGCCACTTCATGGCGAAGGAAATTCATGAGCAGCCGGAGGTGGTGGGCCACACGCTCGCCCATTACATCGACATGGCGGCAGAACGCGTGCGGCTGCCGGCCGAGCTGCCGTTCGATTTCAGCAAGCTCGAGCGGGTCTCAATCTCAGCCTGCGGCACGGCATATTACGCAGGATTAGTCGCAAAATATTGGTTCGAACGTCTTGCGCGGCTGCCGGTCGAGATCGATGTAGCGTCCGAATTCCGCTACCGCGAGGTTCCCCTGATGCCGGGCGGGCTCGCCATTTTCGTGTCGCAGTCAGGGGAGACCGCCGACACGCTCGCGACGCTGCGTTATGCCAAGGAGCGCAAGCAGCATGTTCTCGCGGTCGTCAACGTGCCCACCTCGACAATCGCACGTGAGAGCGAGGTCGTGATGCCGACGCTTGCCGGGCCAGAGATCGGGGTGGCCTCGACCAAGGCCTTCACTTGCCAGCTCGCGGTGCTCGCCTGTCTCGCGATCGCGGCTGGTCGCGCGCGCGGCGTGCTGTCCGAAGCCGAGGAGGGGAAGCTGGCGCGTGCGCTCATCGAGACGCCGCGCCTAATGGCCGAGGCGCTCGCGCTCGAGCCTGAGATCGAGCATTTCGCGCGCGATCTCGCAAAAAGCCGCAATGTCCTCTATCTCGGTCGCGGCACCAGCTTTCCGGTGGCGCTCGAGGGGGCGCTCAAGCTCAAAGAAATCTCCTATATTCACGCCGAAGGGTACGCCGCAGGCGAGCTCAAGCACGGCCCTATTGCGCTCATCGATGAAAACATGCCGGTGATCGTCATCGCGCCGCACGACCCAGTATTCGAGAAGACTTTGTCCAACATGCAGGAAGTAGCCGCGCGTAAGGGAAAAATCATTCTGGTCACCGATCCTCGAGGAGCCCGTGACATACATTTGGACTTGCTATCCAAGCTCACGCTGCCGGCAATGCCCCCAACTGTGACGCCACTCGTATATGCCATACCAGTGCAGCTGATCGCCTATCATACGGCGGTGGTGTTGGGCACCGATGTCGATCAGCCGCGCAACCTGGCGAAATCAGTCACGGTCGAATAATAGGGCAGCGACGTTTGTGCATATCGCCCTGGTGCGTGCAGGCAAGTAATCTCATCGATTCGAACGTGATGTACGGTAAGCTTCCAACATGAACCAACTTGATCGGGATCCTGGGATCGCGCCTGCGGCGGCGCCGGTCGCCCCGCCGCCACCTGCTAGGACTGGGCCCTTCCACCACGGCCTCGTCGGCCGGCTGCGTACCTATTTCCTGACCGGGTTGATCCTTGTTGCCCCCGCTTACATCACCATCAGCCTTACCTGGTGGTTCATCAACTGGGTCGACGATCTGGTACGGCCCTTCATTCCGGTCGCGTACCGGCCCGAGACCTATCTGCCGATAACAATTCCCGGTACTGGGCTCATCGTCGCCTTCGTGACGCTCACGCTATTCGGGTTCCTGACCGCCAATTTCGTCGGTCGCAAGCTCGTTGAGATCGGCGAAAACATTCTTAACCGCATGCCCATCGTCCGGCCCATCTACAATAGCCTGAAGCAAATCTTTCAGACGCTGTTTGGAAAAGGGGGGTCGAGCTTCCGGCGTGTCGGGCTCATCGAGTTTCCCTCGCCCGGCATGTGGTCACTGGTCTTCCTGTCGAATCCCGCGAGTCCCGAGATTGCAGTGCGATTGCCAGACACCGAGCACGTCGCGGCTTTTATGCCGTGTACGCCCAATCCGACCACCGGCTTCTTCTTTTACGTCGCCCGGCGCGACATTATCGATCTCGACATTACCGTCGAGGCGGCGATGACGCTGTTAATGTCGGCCGGAATGGTGCAGCCGGGTGACCAGCAACGCAAGCTCGCGGCGCTGGCCGAAGCCGCGGGCGCGGCGCGCCCGGCGCAGGCAAACCGTAGCGCCGCCCCGGCAAAATAGCTCCACCCGCCGCGCCGTCATTGCTAGTTCGTCAGCCGGCGCGGATGAGCCGGATCGCCTCGTCGCGCTCGAATAGGTAAAGCAGGTGACGCAGGGCCTGTCCGCGCGTGGACGCGAGGGTGGGGTCGCGCGAGAGCACCAGCGCGGCGTCATCGCGTGCGGCGCCAATCAGCTTGCCGTGTGTTTCAATGCGGGCGACGCGGAAGCCAGGCATTCCCGATTGGCGCGTGCCTAGAACGTCGCCTTCTCCGCGCAACCTCAGATCCTCTTCGGCAATACGAAACCCGTCTTCGGTCTCGCGTAGGATATTGAGCCTGGCCTTGGCAGTCTCGCCGAGTGGCGCTTTGTACAGCAAAAGGCAGGTGGAGTGCTCAGCGCCGCGCCCGATGCGGCCGCGCAATTGATGGAGCTGCGCGAGTCCGAACCGCTCGGCGTGCTCGACGATCATGACCGTCGCCTCCGGCACGTCGACACCGACTTCTATGACCGTGGTGGCCACGAGCAGGCGCGTCTCGCCCGCGGCGAAGCGCTCCATGGCACGGTCCTTCTCGTTGCCTTTCATACGGCCATGTACGAGATCGACCAAAACCCCAAAGCGCTCCTTAAGCGCGGCGAAGCGTTCTTCCGCTGCGGCCAGATCGGTACGCTCGGTGACCTCTACCAATGGACAGACCCAATAGATGCGCCGGCCCTCGGTGAGTGCGCGGCGGACCGCGCCGACGACGTTGTCGAGCCGGCCGAGCGGAACCGCCCGGGTGTCGATCGGTCGGCGGCCCGTCGGTTTTTCCCGGAGTTCCGAGACGTCCATGTCGCCGAAATAGGTGAGCACAAGCGTACGTGGGATAGGCGTTGCCGTCATCACGAGTACGTCGACGGCCTCGCCCTTCTTGGCGAGCGCCAGGCGCTGATGCACTCCGAACCGGTGCTGTTCGTCGACCACGGCGAGCGCGAGATCGCGAAACTCGACCTGCTCCTGGAATAGGGCGTGAGTACCGACCAATACGTGGATTTCTCCCAAAGCAAGCTTCTCGAGGATGTCGCTGCGCTCGCGTCCGCGCTCGCGACCAGTGAGTATGGCGATGGTGATGTCGGCCGCTGCCGCGAGCGGTGCAATCGTGTGAAAATGTTGCCGGGCCAAGACTTCAGTCGGAGCCATGAGTGCCGCTTGGCGGCCTCCTTCGATGACCGCCGCGGCTGCGAGCAACGCCACCACCGTCTTGCCGGAGCCAACGTCTCCCTGCAGGAGGCGCAGCATCCGCTCCGGCTTCGAGAGATCAGCAACGATCTCGGCGACGGCTCGTCCCTGCGAGGGCGTAAGCGAGTAGGGCAACGCGTCAATCAGCTTCTTCCGGAACTGGCCGGTTCCCGGCGTCGCTCGGCCTGCTGGCCGGCGCAGATGCGCACGCACGAGCGCGAGCGCCAACTGGCCCGCCAGAAATTCGTCATAGGCAAGACGCGACCATGCCAATCCTTCCGGCAGAAGGTCGGCAGGATCACCGGGCCGGTGGAGAAGGCGCAGCGCGTCGGCGAACGAGGGAAACCGCTCGCGCGCTACCCAACTTGGCTCCTGCCATTCCGGCAAGGTCGGCAGGCGGTCGAGCGCTGCCACCGCGGCCTTGCCTACCTGATTGAGGCTCAGCCCGTCAGTCAAGGGATAGACCGGCTCGACCAGCGGCAGCTTTGCTAGATCGCCCTCGGCGACAACACGCTCGGGATGCACCATCTGCAGCATGTCATCGTATAGCTGCACGGTGCCCGAGACGTAGCGCCGCTCGCCCAGCGGCAGCAGCTTTTGCAGGTAATCTCTGCGCGCGTTGAAGTAGGTCAGAATGAGGTCGCCGGTCTCATCGCTGGTATAGACCTGATACGGCGCGCGCGGGCGGTAGGGTGGCGGCGGCCGATGACGATCGACGGTGACCGCGACAGTAACGACGGTATCCGGCACTACGTCCCGCAGCTTCGGGCGTGCCCGACGGTCGATGACGCCGGTCGGCAGATGAAAAAGAAGATCGATGATACGCGCCGGCTGCTCGCGACCGAACAGCCGGCGATAGAGCTTCTCCACCCGCGGCCCAACGCCGGGAAGCGTCGTGATCGCAGCGAATAATGGATTGAGCACACTCGGCCGCATTCGCCATCCCAAACTGTCCGCCGATGGTCGCGCGGATGTGTGGCATAGGCAATGCGGTTAGGCGCTGACATATCCCATGAACATCGCTATATGACCAGCCGCCCGGCTCGTCCGGGCTTTTGGCGTTCGGAATCGAATGACCCGGATGGCACGTTCGAGCGAGGGACTGGATTCGCGTCGGCGCAAACTTTTGTTCCGCGCTTGGCACCGCGGCATGCGGGAAATGGATTTGATTATGGGCCGCTTCGCCGACGCTGCAATCGAGCGATTGGCAGCTGCCGAACTCCGCGACTTCGAGCACCTGATGGAAGTGCCGGACCGCGAAGTTTTGGCCTGGATCACCGGCGAAGCCGAGGTGCCGCCAACCTACGATACTGCGCTGTTTCGCCGGCTGCGCGAGTTTAATCTGAAGGGCGAAGGTGCACGATGAGCGCGGCGCGCAATCCCACGGAACTTCTCATCCTGGGCCGCCCTCTTACACTGGCCAGTGTGGCAGACGGTGCTGAAGGGCTTGTCGCTGCCGATCTTGCCCGCGGCCTGGCCGCGCGCGCCGACGCCACGGCAACCAGCTTGGCCGTTGTCTGCCGCGACAGGGCACGCATGGGCGCGCTCGCCCGTGCGCTCAAATTTTTTGCGCCCGATCTGACTGTGCAGGAGTTCCCCGCCTGGGACTGTCTGCCCTACGACCGGGTTTCGGCGCACGTAGCGCTCGTCGCCCAGCGCATGACAGTGCTGTCCCGGTTAGTGCGCGGACAACGCCGCGGCTCGGTATTGCTCACGACGGTCAACGCCGCGCTGCAACGCGTGCCGGCGGCGGATTACGTCGCCGGGCAATCGCTTTCGCTCGCGCCAGGCCAAGTGCTCGCGATGGACGATGCCACCGGATGGCTCGAGGTTAACGGATTCATGCGCGCTTCAACGGTGCGTGAACCGGGCGATTATGCCGTGCGTGGCGGTATCATCGACCTTTACGCGCCAGGTATGGCCGAACCGGTGCGGCTCGATTTTTTCGGCAATACGCTGGAGACAATCCGCAGCTTCGATCCTGAAAGCCAGCGCACGACGGATCAGTTGCGCGGGCTCGATCTTCTGCCCGTCGCGGAGTTCCAGCTTACCGCTGAGACCATCCGGCGCTTCCGTCTCGGCTATGTGGAAGCATTCGGCGCGCCTGCGCCCGACGACGTCCTCTACCATGCGGTAAGCGAAGGGCGGCGCCATGCCGGCATGGAGCATTGGCTTCCGCTATTCCACGATCGGCTCGATACCCTTTTCGATTACCTGACAGGTTTTCCCATGATCCTCGAGCCGCTGGTCGAGGAGGCTGTGCGCGAGCGGCTCGATCAGATCGAGGATTATTACGAGGCGCGCCAGCAAGCGCTCACCCAGCGCGGACCAGGGCCGCCCTATAAGCCGCTGCCGCCCACACGGCTCTATCTGACGCAGGCCGAGTGGCGCGCGAGGCTTGATGCCACGGCGCTGGCGCGGCTGACCCCGTTCAGCGAGCCGGAGGGGCAGGGGCATCTCATCGATATCGGCACCAAGCAGGGGCGCAATTTTGCCGCCGAGCGCGCCGAGCCCGGGCGAAACGTGTTCGAAGCCGTGGCCCGGCACGTCTCCACGCTCAAGGTGGATGGCAAGCGTGTAGCCGTCGCGCTTTGGAGCGAAGGCGCCCGCGAGCGCATGTCTCACGTGCTCGCCGACCACGGGCTCGGGGACCTCGCGTTGGTTGACTCGTGGCCGCAGGTGCTCGCGCTGCCGCAGTCACGGGTCGCGCTGGCGGTTCTTGGGCTCGAAAGCGGCTTCGAATCCGCCGAGGCGGCCATCATCGGCGAGCAGGATATTCTGGGTGATCGCCTCGTGCGCCCGCGCCGCGCGGCACGCCGAGCGGAGAACTTCATTGCCGAGGTGACGAGCCTCGCGGCCGGCGATCTCGTCGTGCATGTCGACCACGGCATCGGGCGCTTCACTGGACTGCGTGCGATCGAGGCGGCCGGAGCACCGCACGATTGTCTCGAGATCCACTACGCCGGCGGCGACAAGCTGTTCCTGCCGGTGGAAAACGTCGAGCTTTTGTCCCGCTACGGTGCGGAAGAGACCCGTGTCGAGCTCGACCGGCTCGGCGGCGGTGCCTGGCAGGCGCGCAAGGCCCGCATGAAACGCCGCATTCGCGAGATTGCCGACGCACTGATCAAGGTCGCGGCCGAGCGCCAGTTGCGTGAGGCGCCGAGATTGATGGTCGATCCCGGGCCCTACGACGAGTTTTGTGCAGGCTTTCCCTACGAGGAAACCGAGGACCAGCAGGCCGCGATCGATGTCGTGCTGGACGAACTCGCCTCCGGACGCCCCATGGACCGGCTGATCTGCGGCGACGTGGGCTTCGGCAAGACCGAAGTGGCGCTTCGCGCAGCCTTCGTTGCCGCCATGAACGGCAGGCAAGTCGCGATGGTGGTACCTACTACGCTGCTTGCGCGCCAGCATGCCCACACCTTTTTGGAACGCTTCCGCGGATTTCCCGTACATATCGCGCAAGCCTCACGATTGGTCTCGTCATCTGAGTTGGCTCAGGTCAAGAAACGGATCGCCGACGGCGGCATCGACATCGTTATCGGCACGCATGCGCTGCTCGGCAAGACGATCAAGTTTCGGGATCTCGGCCTTCTGATCATCGACGAGGAGCAACATTTCGGGGTCGCCCACAAAGAAAAGCTCAAGCAGCTGCGCACCGAAGTGCATGTGCTCACGCTCACCGCAACACCGATACCACGCACGCTGCAGCTGGCGCTCTCGGGGGTGCGCGATTTGTCCATCATCGCTTCAGCGCCGGTCGACCGGCTCGCCGTGCGCACGTTCGTTGCGCCTTTTGATCCAGTGATTGTGCGCGAGGCGCTGTTGCGCGAGCGCTACCGCGGCGGGCAGTCATTCTATGTCTGTCCCCGCATTGAGGATCTTGCCGGGGCCAAGGACTTTCTCGACAAGCATGTGCCGGAAGTACGCCTCGCTGTCGCTCATGGACAGATGCCCGCCACCGTGCTCGAAGACATCATGTCCGCGTACTACGACGGCAAGTACGACCTGCTGCTCTCGACAACGATCATCGAATCCGGCCTCGACATACCCACCGCCAATACCCTGATCGTGCACCGCGCCGATCGCTTCGGCCTCTCCCAACTCTATCAGCTGCGCGGACGCGTCGGGCGGTCTAAGCTGCGCGCCTATTCGCTCTTCACGTTGCCGGCCGCGGGCAAGGTGACCGCGCAGGCCGAACGGAGACTGAAAGTGCTGCAGTCGCTCGATACGCTGGGCGCGGGATTCCAGCTTGCCTCCCACGACCTCGACATCCGCGGCGCCGGCAACCTCTTGGGCGAGGAGCAGTCGGGGCATATCAAGGAAGTCGGCTTCGAGCTCTATCAGCAGATGCTGGAAGAGGCAGTCACGACTCTGAAGGCCGGCATCAGCTCGCCGGTCGCAGACAAATGGTCGCCACAGATCACGATCGGAATGCCGGTGATGATTCCCGAGGACTACGTCGCCGATCTGCCGGTGCGCCTTGCGCTTTATCGTCGGCTCGCCGAAATCGAGGACGAGCGCGAGATCGAGGCGTTCGGTGCCGAGCTGGTCGACCGCTTCGGACCATTGCCCGAGGAGGTCGAGCACCTCCTCCAGATCGTGGCGATCAAGTCGCTCTGCCGACAGGCCAATGTGGAGAAGATCGAGACCGGGCCCAAGGGCGCGGTGGTGTCGTTCCGTGACAATACTTTCGCCAATCCGGACCGGCTCGTTGCATTCATCCGGGATCTCGGCCCAGCCGCTCGGGTGCGACCGGATATGAAGGTCGTCTTTTTCGACAATTGGGAAAATCCCGACGCGCGCTTGCGCGGAACCGGCGCCATTCTGCGCAACCTCGTGGCGCTCGCGCAGCCCGCCAAAGCCGCATGACCACACGTGCGACGCGACCTGCTATGGGTGATCGCTGGGCCGTGTTGGGTTACGCGCGGATGGGCATGCCAGCGCAGTTCTCGAACGCGGGCGCCCCGCTCGAGGCGTCCTTGCCGACCTATCTCCTGCGGCGCGCTCTGGTGCGAGCCGCCTTGCGCGCTGCGGCAGAACGGCGCGTCCAACCTTTCGTCCGCACCGCCTCGTGCGCCGCCGCGGACCGCTGCGAGGCAGTGCGGCGCGAGGCGGCGCGCCGAGCTTGTCTCGGCGGTCAGGCGGATCAGCCCGGCGAGGGCCCGCCGCTCTTGAGGCTAGCCAGCGGTCTGCTGTTCGGTTTGTTCGTTGGCTGCGCGCGCGATCGCTTGTGCGAGATGTTCGGGTGCGTGCGCGCCCGGCACGGCGATGTGCCCGCCAAAGATGAAGCAGGGAACACCGTCGATTCCCGCTTCCTTGGCGGAATCAGCTTCCTGCGTGATGCGCTCCACGTCCTCGTCGCTTCCGAGCCGCTCGCGCACGCGCGGCGCACCGAGGCCGCATGCGGCTGCCGCGGTAACCAGCACGTCGCGGTCGGTAAGGTCGGCGCCTTCGGCGAAGTAGAGTTCCATCAGCCGCTGCTTCATGCGCGCCGCCCGTTCGCCCGCCCATAGGATCAGGCGATGGCAATCGAGCGTATTGGGCTGGCGCTTAATCTGGTCGAGGTTGTAGGTGAGACCCTCCGCTGCCGCAGCCTGCGCGACGCGCCCTGCGATGGCGCGATAGTGCTCGGGTGAGCCGAACTTGGTGGTCAGGTATTCGTGGCGGCTGATGCCTTCGCGGGGCACCCAGGGATTTAGGAAGTAAGGTCGAAATCGCACTTCGACGGGAATGTCGGACCGCAGCGCGATCGCCTTTTCCAGCCGCCGTTTGCCGATGAAACACCAGGGGCATACGACATCCGACACCATGTCGATCGGTACGGCTGAAGTCATGGGCTCGCTCCGCATGCAAGGCGAGCGAGCCTAGTCCCGCCGTCACTCGGCGGCAACCTTCACCGGGGCGCCGAGCCGCGCCACCAATGTGCTCAGATCATCGCTGGGCTTGAGGGCCGCGAGTGTGATCGTTGGTTTGATCGCGCGGCGGTCACGCCCCGGGGAAAGCATGGTGCGCCTGAGCACGCTGGCCATCTGGCGCGCGAGCAGATGCGCGGTGCGCAGGTCGGTTTTCGTGAACGCCGCGAGGATCGATCCGTCCTGCTCCCGGCAGGCCAAGTCGGTGTTGCGCGCCAGCCGGGTGAAGAGCCGCGCGGCATCGACATAAGCGCGGCGATCGGCAACGCCGTCGAAGGTAAAGCGCGCGATGGAGAGGGCGATGCCCGTCGCCTGGCTTTCTTGCACTGCGCGTTCGAGCTTACGCCAAAAGGCTTGTGCGGCGAGCAGACCGGTATCCGGGTCGATGGCGCCCTCGCTGTCGAGCGATTTCAAGGCGCGCGTCAGCTGAGCTTCGAACGCATGCAGGCGCACGAATGGAAAGATGCACTCGACAAGCCGAACGGGATCGCCTTCGACGCGTACCAGATTGACGAGACGCTTGTCGTCCGCTGCGGCGCTGTTCAGCACCCCAACCGGTAGATCGTGAAAGCGCGCGTTGTCGGCGACCATGGTCAGGAGCGCTTCGACAACGCCGGGACCCAGCCCCTCGCCGATGACGACCCCGTCGACGTCACGAGAATTGAGATATCGTGCGACGGTCTCGATGCTAAGCGCCCCGATGAGTCCGGCGCGTTCGCCGATCGGAGCCGAAAGCGCAGGGTAAGAGCCGCCGCGTGCGACGCAGAGCACGGCCGTATCTTCGAGCAGCTCAGGCGGGATGATTGTGGGTATTTTCTTTGCGGCCGATGCGCGCAAGCGCCGCAACACGGTTGCGTGGAGCGTGCGGATGCGCAGCGCCCAGCGCAGCCGCGCAATCAGGCGGTCGTTGGACTCGTCCATTGCGATCGGCAGTGCGCGCGGGATGGCGGGAGTGCTGGTCGCGTCCACCAGCGAGATCACCGGCGTGACCGGACCGCCGCGCATTTCGATGGATTCGATCGCCGCGCTCACGTGTCGCGGGGAGGGGGGCACTTGGGGATCGGCGATGGCGAGGGCGACGGGCTGGGTTTCCGCGATGGCGGCGGGCACATCGGCCCAGCGCGTTTGTGCAATCGGGTAGGCACCTGCCTTGCCGAGCACATCGGCTAGATCGGCCGCCGAACTCTCGGCAACCACCAGCATCGGACCAAGTAACGTCATGACGAGGAGCCGCTGCGCCGGATGGATCGCACATCCTAAGCGAGGGCTGTTAACGCCTCGTCAACGAAATGGAACTGCGTCGGGAATCGAGAGAGGCTTCGCCTCATGGCGACTTCGGCTCGCGCCACCACGTTTCGGGAAGGTAACCATAGAGCGAAGTCACCGCCGGTCGGCCGATCGTGGTCCAACGTGCGATCCACTGTGCCGGAAGATAAAATAGCGGAATCACGTAAAACCCGGAGATCAGCACCCGGTCGAGCGCCCGTACCGCGGCGACGAAATCGCTACGGTCCTCCGCCTTGAGCAGCGCGGCGATCATCGCATCGACCGCGGCGCTCTTGACGCCCATGTAGTTGCGGGTGCCGGGCTGGTCGGCAGCGGCCGAGCCCCAATAGAAAGCTTGCTCGTTGCCGGGTGACAACGACTGGTCCCAGCGGTTCTCGATCATGTCGAAATCGTAGGTGAGGCGTCGCCCCTCGTATTGAACCGCGTCAACCACGCGCACGCGCGCCGCAATGCCGGCCCGCTTGAGGCTTTGCGAGAACAACAGCGCGAGCCGCTCCTCGTCACGCGCGGTCACCAGAATCTCGAAGGTCAGTGGTCGACCACTTTTGCGCTCGATGAGCTCCGTGCCGCGCAGTTCGTAGCCGGCGGTTGCGAGCAGGTCGAGCGCGCGCTTGAGCGTTGCCCGATCGCGACCGGACCCGTCGCTGACCGGCGGCGACCAGGAGCCATCAAGCACGTCGGCACGCACCGCGTCGGCAAATGGCGCAAGCAGCGCTCTCTCCCCGGGATCGGCCGGTCGCCCATGCGACGACAGTTCCGAGCCGTCGAAAAAGCTCGCGCTTCGCCGGTAGAGATCAAAGAAGTAACTGTGGTTGATCCATTCGAAGTCGAACAAGAGCGAGATCGCCTCGCGCACGCGAATATCGGCGAAGACCCCACGGCGGGTGTTGAAGACGTAGTAGCTGCTCGGCTTCGGCACGCCGGTGGGCAGCGCCTCCTTGACCACACGGCCGTCACGCACGGCGGGAAAATCGTACGCCGTTTGCCAGCGACCCGGATCGTGCTCATTGCGCGTGTCGTAAAGGCCGCGCTTGAACGCCTCCAGATGCGAATTGGTCTCGCGGTAATAGTCGAAGCGAATCTCGTCGAAGTTCCATAGACCGCGGTTGATGGGAAGCTCGCGGCCCCAGTAATGGGGATTACGCTTGAGGACGAGGCTTTTGCCGGGGTCGACATGGCCGACCAGGTAGGGTCCGGTTCCGAGCGGCGCCTGGAACGACGTCTCCTCGAATCGCTCGGCCTCTACGGCGTGCTTTGCCAGCACGGGCATCAGTCCGAGGATGAGCGCAAGCTCGCGGTCGTCGCTGCCGGAGAGATCGAAACGCACGGCCTGTTCGCCGATTGCTTCCGCTTTGGCGACCTTGGCGTAGTAAGTGCGATGGTTCGGCCGTCCCTTGTCGCGCAGAAGCTGCCACGAGAAGATCACGTCCTCGGCGGTGACCGGCGTTCCGTCGGAGAACTTCGCGGCTGGGTCGAGGTAGAAGGTCACGTAGCTGCGCTGGGCGTCGGTTTCGACTCGGCGCGCAATCAACCCGTAAAGCGTGAACGGCTCGTCATAGCCGCGCGCCATGAGACTTTCGACCACGTAGCCGCGAATGGAAGGTGGAGCGATCCCTTTGACGATGAAAGGATTGAGGCTGTCGAAGGTGCCGAGCACGCCCTGGACCAGGCGGCCGCCCTTGGGCGCGGACAGGTCCGCATAGGGTAAGCGGGCAAAACCCTCGGGCCACGCCGGCGCGCCGTGCATCGCAATGGCGGGCCGCGCCTCGCCAGCGAGCGCCGTGCTCGGGTTGGCCCCACACAGTGCAAGGCCGAGTAGCACCGCATGACATGCGGTGGGGCGATGCGCCCGGCGTGGCTGGATGGCACGGATGAAAACGCTCACGGCGGCAATGCGTTCTTCGGAAGTGTTCCAGTTGAGCCGCGCCGAGCCGGGAAGCTTGGCTGGGTTCCAAGCGAGTTAGCGGCCTATGCCGACATTTCGTACCACAAGGCGGCGTGGTTATGGCTGTGGCGCCGAGCGGAATGGCCTGGATCGGAAGGCAACGTCACGCTCCTGCCGCATTTGGTGCCGACACAGCCAAATGCGGGGCAACCGTTCCGGCGGGGCGCTGGGAGAACGGTCAGGAAGAGGATCTGTCGATGGATCATCGGTTGGTTTTTGCGCCGGCCCGGCCGGCCGCATGCGCGCTCGCCATGGCGGCGGCGACGACCATGCTCACCGCGTTGATCAGTTCCGCGGCCTTCGCCCAAGCTCCGCCGGCAAGCCCGGCGCCCGCAGCACCGGCCGCGCCCAAAGCTGCCCCGAAGGCCGCGCCGAAGGCGGCACCCGCCCCCAAGCCGGCCGAAATTCCGGCCCCGCAGGCGCCGCAGCAGCCGCAGGCGCAGGCCGAGCAGCCGCAGCTCACCTTCTCGCCCTGGACGAAGTTCTGCCTGAAAGGCCAAGAGGCGAATGCCAAGCAGGTCTGCTTCACCGGCAAGGATGGCCGGGTCGAATCGGGCATGCCAGTCGTCGCGGCAGTCCTGATCGAGCCGGAAAACGACCCGAAGAAAGTGCTCCGGGTGACTTTGCCGCTCGGCATGTCGATCCAGCCGGGAACCCGGGTGATCGTCGACAGCGGCCAGCCGATGACCGGCCCCTACGTTATCTGCTTCAACAACGGATGCATGGCCGATTACGAAGCGAGCGGTGAGCTCATCGGCAAGCTGAAGAAAGGGCAGGGTCTCGTGATCCAAGGGATCAACGGTGCCGGCCAGCCCATCAGTCTCGTGGTGCCGCTGCAGGATTTCGCCAAGGCCTATGACGGCCCGCCCACCGATCCGAAGAAATTCGAGGAGCAGCAGAAGCAGCTGCAGGACGAGTTGCAGAAGCGGGCCGAGGAGGCGCGCAAGAAGCTCGAGGGTCAGCAGGCGGCGCCGCAGGCGCCGGCCCCGGCAGCGCCAACGCGATAACGGCCACTTCCTATTTGCAGAGAAGAGGCGCGCCACCGACGCGCCTCTTTAGTTTGGCGGGTGTTGCAAAAATCAATTCAGCAGTGAATTGCGCGGCCGGTAGCCGCCCGTCTCGTCCTGCTCGAACACCTTGGCGACTTGGGGATGACGGACCGGCTTTCCGGACGTGTCGGGCAACAGGTTCTGCTCGGAAACGTAGGCGACGTATTCCGACTCTGAATTCTCGGCGAGCAGATGATAGAACGGCTGATCCTTGTGAGGCCGGACGTCCTCGGGGATCGACAACCACCATTCCTCGGTATTGTTGAATTCCGGATCGATATCG
>DATNNX010000088.1:0-2500 GCA_035601615.1 Xanthobacteraceae bacterium | reverse complement strand
CGTTGCGGGAGGTCGATCGGCTTCTGAAGGCAGGCTACAGCTTCGTGGTGGATGCCGACCTGAAGAGCTATTTGGAAGCTGCTTCATACTGCCCCCCAGCTTATGAAGTGACGTCAAACAGCGTGGGATGAGCCGGAATCGCTTTGATCTGCAAGCCTTTCTTCTTTCCTCGCATGACATGGATGGCATCGAGTTCGCCGCGCTTGACACGCTGCAATACGGTTTGGCGGGAGACACCGAGAAGGCGCATTGCCTGGTACATCGTGAGGTAATCCTGCGGCGCTTCATTGACAAAACCGGCGCGCCGATCCTCGGTCAAGCGAATGCGCCAGGGAGCTCCCGGGGTTAACTGCTCACCGCCGATGAAGCCGTCATTGAGCCATCGGTGGATGGTCGAGGTGGCGGTTCCAAGGACCACGGCCGCTTGTTTGACAGTCAGCAACTCGCCCTCAGGGAGGGTAGCGGGCGGCTTGAAGCGCGGGATGTTCCACTGCCGCCGCAAACTGCTGACATGGTTGGCAGTAAAGCGGTGACCGTAAGCGGTATGACGATCTTGACGGTTGAGGATACCGGCGATGACGGCGTCTGGGTAATAAGCGGCCAGACGGCGAACGAGGGCGATTGTGTCCTCGTCGGTGCGCACGATCGCCGGTTTCTGGCGTGGCAGATCGACATCGAGATCGGTGAGGCTTCCACCTCGCCAGCGCAGGGTGAGGCGGGCGCGGTGCTGGGCCTTAAACACGGTGATGATGACCTCTTCGAGTAGCGCTCGCAGCAGCTCCTTGCGATCGCGAGCCGTGGTGGTCGGCGCTTCCCATACGCTCTGCAAGTCGGCACCCAACGCCAGCAGGCGGCGCCGGTCTTCTGCGCTGAGCGCTCGTGGTCGTTCGCGTTCGCGCCGGGCGAGCTCGGCTTTGGCCCGCTCGAGCTCGCGCAGGCGCTGCTCCCATTCGCTCTCGAGGCCGTGGGCGACGAGACGGTTCTCAGCATCGACGGCGCGATAACGGCGTTCGGCACGTTGTGCCTCGTACCGGGCACGCTCGGCGGCGAGCCGGCACTGGGCGAGCGCATCGTCGCGATCGGCCTCGAGCCGTTCGGCGGCGGCGAGAGCGGCTTCGAGACCCGCGGGAGCCAGCGCGGCGAGAAGGGCGCGGGCAACCGCGCCGTCGATCTGCACCGCGCCGACGCTCAGACAAAAGATGCCGCGCCCATCGACGATGTTTTTGCCGGCGCAGTGGTAGCCCGGAGATGCAGTGCGTCCGGTGTAGTGGGTGCGCAGCCGTCGCCCGCACGCGCCGCAGCTGGCCATTCCCTGCAGCAGTGCGCTTCCTTCTCTCACGGCACCGCCTGATTGATGCGGCTGCGGATGGGTGTTGGCGGCAATGCGCGACCGATTGGCTTCATAGGTCGCCCAGTCGATAAAGCCCGCGTGGTGCTCGGGGATGAGCACCGACCATTCGGAGGGCGGCAGCTTGCGAGTTTGCCGTTTGCGCCGCCCGGTCGCATCGAGCGTGATCTGACGGCGGGATTTTCCGTAGACATAGGCGCCTGCGTAAACCGGGTTGGTCAACACATGATAAATCGCGGTGTAGCTCGGGTCGATCCACTGGATCGCGGCACCATAATGGGTTTGCATCGGGAAGGTCAGGCCCTCGCTGCGCAGCCAAAGCCAGACCCGACGCACCGAACCGAGTTCGGCAAAGCGCGCAAAGACGGTGCGGATTGCCGAGGTCACCGCCGCATCGGGGTGAAAGCGGACCTCGCCGTCCTCCTCGCCCCAGACGAAGCCGACGGGCAGACCCCGCCGCAGTTCGCCGCGAGCGGCTTTGTTGCGGATGCCGCCGAGCAAGCGAGCCCGCAAGATGTGCAACTCGGCTTCGCTCATTGTGCCTTTGAGACCGAGCACCAGCCTGTCGTTGAACAGTGCGGGGTGGTAGATCCCATCGGCGTCGCCGATCAGAGTGTCGGTCAGGCCGCACAGATCGAGCAAGCGGTACCAATCGGCGTTGTTACGGGCCAGGCGTGAGACCTCCAGACCGAGCACGATACCGACATGCCCCAGCGCGACCGCCGCGGTGAGCCGGGCAAAGCCACTGCGTTCGACAATGCCTGAGCCGGAAACACCGAGGTCCTCATCGATCACGAGAACCTGCTGCGGCGGCCAGCCGAGCTCAGCCGCCTTGGCGACCAAGGCGTATTGGCGCGCGGTCGATTCGCGATTGTGCTCGACTTGTGCCGCACTGGATTGTCGAAGATAGACATAGGCGAGGCGGGAGAGATGCGTGCCATTGATCTTGGTGAGATCACTCATCGGCCATCTCGTTTTGGAGTTGCGTAGATGTCGCGAGGGTCTGTGCGATGATGCGCACAAGGATCTCAATGGCTTTGGCGCGGGCTTCGAGGTCGAGCGGCACGCCCGGCATTGCTGGCGCGGCGGGCTGCTCGAGAAGCGCCAGAGTCAGTTGCACGGCAGCTCTCCTCTGTGGTCGCAGGGTTGGGC
>DATNNX010000087.1:0-6582 GCA_035601615.1 Xanthobacteraceae bacterium | reverse complement strand
GAAGCCATGGTCGCCGCCGTGCACGAGGACATCAACGCCGGCATCATCGACGTCAATCTCGGAGGCGAATTCGTCTATCCGGTCGCAGACGTGCTGGCGGCACGCAAAATTCCATTCGTCTTCGTCACCGGTTACGGCGTCGAGAGCATCGACAGCAGGTTCGGATACGTACCGATCGTGAAGAAGCCGGTGCAGCGGCAGGTGCTCCAGAAGATTTTCGTGCCCCCCGAGGCCGCAGAGCCCGCGAAATTGCCCAAGCGGCGATACGCCGCCGAGCGCGTCGCTCGTGCCGCGTCTGCCGGTCAGCCCTGACCTTTGGCAGGCTCCAGGCGGATTGGTCTTGCCCAAACCGACGGCAAGTTGGCTGCATAGAAATTCGACTTGAATCCGCGCCGCCTGCCCAGCGCGACGCCGGGGCGGGGCGGGCGGAACAAAAATTCCCCAGTAAAATCAATTAGGAGCGTTTGGCACGGTCTTTGCTGCTTTGCAGCATACCGGGCAAACGAAGCCGTTTGCGCCGGGCTTTGAGCATGCGCGCCGCTCAAAGAAGCGACACGAGAATACCCATGTCAGGTGACTTCAGCCCCGAGCAAAAGCGCTACCTCGAAGGCTTCGTCGCGGGTCTGCAAATCGCGAAGGCCGCGCGCGCGCAAGGCGGCTCTCCAAGCTCCGAAGCCAAGGCTGCGGACGCGAGCGGCCCCGACGCCGCGCATTTGCGCGCGCAGGATCGCGTTCTCAAAGCCGGCGGAAAACTCTCCGAGCAGGAGAAATTCAAGCGCGAGCTGCACCCCTTCGACGGCTATGAGCGGCTCAAGGCGCAGGCGGCGAATAACGAATATCCCAAACCGGCGGACAATTTCCGCTGGCGCTTCTTCGGCCTGTTCTACGTGGCGCCGAACCAGAACTCATATATGTGCCGCCTGCGCATGCCGAACGGCATTCTCGCGCATTGGCAGTTCGCAGGGGTCGCCGATCTCGCCGAGCGCTATGGCGGCGGCTATGCCCACGTGACCACGCGCGCCAATCTCCAGGTCCGCGAGATCGAGGCGAAGAACGCCGTGCTCATGGTCGAGGCCATCCAGGATCTCGGGCTGTGCTCCCGCGGCGCCGGTGCCGACAATATCCGCAACGTGACGGGCTCGCCCACGGCGGGCATTGATCCGCAGGAGCTGATCGATACCCGCCCTTACGCGCGCGAGTGGCATTTTCACATTCTCAACGAGCGTGCGCTCTACGGTCTGCCGCGCAAATTCAACGTCGGGTTCGATGGCGGCGGGATCATTCCCGTGCTCGAGGATACGAACGACATCGGCTTCCAAGCGGTCGAGGTCAAAGCCGGCCGCGAGGTCGCGCCCGGGGTTTGGTTTCGTCTCCTGATCGGCGGCATCACCGGCCACAAAGACTTCGCGCGCGAAACCGGCGTCGTGGTCAAGCCTGCCGACGCGACCAAAATGGCCGACGTCATCGTCCGCGTGTTCATCGATCACGGCGACCGCACCGACCGCACCAAGGCAAGGTTCAAATATGTCATCGACCGCCTCGGCCTCGACAAGGTGCTCGAGCTGATGGAGGAAAAACTCGGCCGCAAGCTCGACCGCGTCGCCGCCGATGCGCTTGCGCCGCGACCGCCCTTCGATCGCACGGCGCACGTCGGCGTGCATGCGCAGAAGCAGCCCGACTGCAGTTGGATCGGGGTCGTCCTACCCGTCGGCAAGATGACCGCCGATCAGATGCGCGGCCTCGCGCAGGTCGCCCGCGATTTCGGCGACGGTGATATCCGCCTCACTGTTTGGCAGAACCTGATCATCTCGGGCGTGCGCTCGCAGCACGTTGCGACGGCGCAAGCGCAGATCGAGGCGCTAGGCTTATCGATCAGCGCCACCTCGATCCGCGCCGGGCTCGTTGCTTGCACGGGCAACGTCGGCTGCAAGTTTGCCGCCTCGGACACCAAGCGGCACGCCGAGGACATCGCGCGCTGGTGCGAGGACCGCGTTGCGCTCAATGTGCCGGTCAACATTCATCTCACCGGATGCCATAACTCCTGTGCGCAGCATTACATCGGCGACATCGGGTTGCTCGCCTGCAAGGTGCAAACCTCCGAGGAGGGCGACGCGGTCGAGGGCTATCACGTTCATGTCGGCGGCGGGTTCGGTCCTGACGCCGCAATCGCGCCGGAAATCTACCGCGACGTCAAAGCCGAGGATGCGCCGAAAATCGTCGAGCGCATGCTCAAGGTCTATCTCGCCCACCGCGCCTCGCCGCAGGAAAGTTTTCTTGCTTTCACGCGCCGGCACGAGATCGGCGCGCTGCGGGCCCTCGTCGATGCCGAGGCGGTGGAATGATCCTGCCGCAGGGCCCGCTGCCGTCGCTGATCCCGGAGAGCGCCCCGTTCAGCGCCGAGCAGCGCGTGTGGCTCAACGGCCTATTCGCAGGGCTCCTCTCACTCGAGGGCGGCATCACTGCGCTGTCGCCGGAGCAGGTGGCGTCTCTGCTGCCAGGCGCGTTCGATCTCGCCGCCCCAACCGCGAGCACGGAAGAGGATGACGGCGCGCCCTGGCACGACCCGGCCATGCCGCTCGCAGAGCGCATGAAGCTCGCCGAAGGCCGTCCGCTGCGCCGGCGGATGATGGCGGCGATGGGACAACAGGACTGTGGCCAATGTGGATACAACTGTCAGGATTATTCGGACGCCATTTTCCTGCAAAAGGAAGCGCGGCTAAATCTCTGCGTGCCGGGCGGCAAGGAAACCGCCCGCACGCTCAACGCGCTGCGCGCCGACTTGGCGCGGCCGCCGGCGGTCGAGAGCAAGACGTCTACGCCTGCCGCTGCTACGGCTGCACCGGCAACCGCCCCGGGATGTTCGCGCGAGCATCCGGCCGAGGCAGTATTTCTGTCGCGCGCGCGCCTCAACAAACCGGGCTCGGGGAAGGAGACCTGGCATATTGAGTTCGATCTCACCGGAAGCGGAATCGATTATGCGGTCGGCGATGCCTTCGGCATCTTTCCGACCAATGATCCCGCGCTCATCGACGCCTTGCTCGCCGCGCTCGATGCTCCGCGGGATTTCCCGATCGGCGGGCGGGCGCTGCGCAATGTGCTGATCGACGGCGTTTCCCTCGGCCCCGCCCCCGATATGCTGTTTCAGCTGTTCTCCTACATCACCGGAGGCGAGCGGCGGCAGAAAGCGAAGGCGCTCGCCGCCGGCGAGGATCCCGACGGTGACGCGGAAGCACTCGACGTGCTCGCCGCCATCGAGAAATTTTCCGGCGTGCGGCCCGATCCGGAAGCCTTCATCGAGGCACTCGATCCGCTGCAGCCGCGCCTCTATTCCATCGCCTGCTCGCCCAGGATCGATCGCAACCGCATGGCGCTCTGCGTCGACGCGGTACGCTATCCCGTCAACGGCCGAGCACGGCTCGGCGTCGCCTCGACCTTCCTGGCCGAGCGCGTGCGCCCAGGCGACAAGCTCGAGGTCTATGTCCAGAAAGCGCAGCACTTTGCTCTTCCGGCCGATCCATCCACGCCCATCATCATGATCGGCCCCGGCACCGGGGTCGCGCCGTTCCGCGCCTTTCTCTACGAGCGCATGGCGGGCAAAGCACCCGGGCGCAACTGGTTGTTCTTCGGCCATCAACGCCGCGACTGTGATTTTTTCTACGAGGACGAGCTCGCCGGCATGAAGGCTGCCGGCGCGCTGACGCGGCTCTCGCTGGCGTGGTCGCGCGACGGCAGCGAGAAGTTCTATGTCCAGGACCGGATGCGCCAGCTCGGCCGCGAGCTCTGGGCCTGGATCGCCGACGGCGCACACATCTATGTCTGCGGCGATGCCAAGCGCATGGCCAAAGACGTCGAGCGTGCGTGGGTCGAGATCGTGGCCGCACATGGTGTGCGCACCACCGATGAGGCGATTGCGTTCGTCGCCAACCTCAAAAAGTCCGGACGTTATCAGCAGGACGTCTATTGATGCACCCGGTCGAGGTTCAACGCCGCCCGCAGCCGCCGCGTTCACGGCGCATGCAGCCGCTCGCGCGCTTGCCGATCTTTTTTGAGCTTCAGGGCAAACGCGCAATCATCGCCGGCAACGGCGCGCCGGTGGCGTGGAAGGCGGAGCTCTTGTCGGCGGCCGGCGCCAATGTCGAGGTTTTTGCCGAGCATCCCTGCGAGGAGCTCTGCGCGCTTGCATCGGAAACCCCGGGCGCGGCGCTCGCGCTGCGGCATCGGGCGTGGAGAAACGAAGACTTTGCCGGCGCTGCGGTTGCCGTCGGCGGCTTCGAGGATGAAACGGATGCCGAACGGTTCGCCGGCGCCGCGCGCGCGGCCGGCATTCCCGTCAATGTGATCGACCGGCCGGCCTATTGCGATTTCTCATTCGGGGCCATCGTCAACCGTTCCCCGCTCGTGATCGGCATTTCGACCAACGGCGCGGCGCCGGTGTTTGCCCAAGCCGTCCGCGCCAAGCTCGAGGCCTTGATCCCGCGCGGCTTTGCCCACTGGGCGGAGGCGGCGCGCCGCTGGCGCAAGGCGGTGCAATCGTCCGCACTTTCGCCCGCCGCTCGGCGCCGGTTCTGGCAGCTGTTCACGGCTTTCGCGGTCAACCACCCGGCGCATGAACCGACGCAAAGGGATTTGGACGCGCTTTTCGGCAAGACGAACGAGCAAGGTCCCGACGCCGGCACCGTCACGCTGGTGGGTGCTGGTCCCGGCGATCCCGAACTGCTCACGCTGCGCGCCCTGCGCGCGCTGCAATCGGCGGACATCATTCTCATCGACGATCTGGTTGCGCCGGAGATTCTCGATTTCGCGCGGCGCGAGGCGAAAAAGATGCTGGTCGGCAAGACTGGCTATGGGGGATCTTGCAAGCAGGACGAGATCAACGCGCTGATGATCGCGCTTGCCAAGGCGGGCCGGCGGGTGGTGCGGCTCAAGGGCGGCGACCCACTTATTTTCGGCCGCGCCAGCGAGGAGATTGCCGCCTGCCATGCTTCCGGCATCGCGGTCGATATCGTCCCCGGCATCAGTGCGGCGCAGGGCGCAGCAGCAAGGCTTTGCGTTCCGCTGACGCAGCGGCGCGATGTCCGCCGGCTGCAATACGTCACCGGCCACGACGTGCACGGTCGTTTGCCGGACGATATCGACTGGGCAAGTCTCGCCGACCCCGCGGCGACCACTGTGGTCTACATGCCGAAGAAGACGATCGGCGAATTGGCGACGCGCGCAATGACGGACGGACTTTCGCCCGACATGCCGGCGGTCGCGGTTGCGGCCGCCACTCGGCCGGAGGAAACGATCGTCGCCGGAACTATATCCGATATCGCCGCAAGGCTAGGCGCGCTGGCGCCCAGCGGTCCGGTACTGGTCTTCATCGGCCGCGCCTTTCAAGGCGTCGCCACGGCAGCCGTATATTCGGGTGAGGTGGGACCAGCACGAGCAGGGAGCACGGAGGAGGGGCAAGGAGTCTCCTCGTTATAAGAGCACCGCCTCGCAAGCGCGCGAAGCGAGAGCAGCAGCAATAGCGGATTCCGCGCGTGGCTAGCAACTCTGCTAGTCCTGGAACGCCTCTTCCCGCTTGCTGCGGATGGCCGGCAGCGTCACCAGCACGCAGAGCCCGAGCGCCACGATCAGCAACCCGAGGCTGATCGGCCGCTCGATGAAAATTGCAGGGTCGCCGCTCGAAATTCGCATCGCGCGGCGAAGATTCTCCTCCATCAACGGGCCGAGCACGAAGCCGAGGATCATCGGCGCCGGCTCGCATTCGAGCCGCGTGAAGACATAGCCGAGCACGCCGAAGAACGCCGCGAGCAGTACCGCCGCGGCGCTGTTGCTTACGGTATAGACGCCGATACCGCAGAACAAAAGAATCGCGAGATAGAGAAAGCGGTAAGGCAGCTTGAGCAATTGCACCCACATGCCGATGAGCGGCAAGTTGATGATGACCAGCATGAGGTTGCCGATCCACATGCTGGCGATCATGCCCCAGAACATGCCGGGGCGCTCACTCATGATCTGCGGGCCGGGCTGGATCCCATGAATGGTGAGCGCGCCGATCATCAGCGCCATGACGGCATTGCCTGGGATGCCTAAGGTCAGCATGGGGATGAACGACGTCTGCGCGCCGGCATTGTTGGCGGATTCGGGCCCGGCGACACCCTCCACCGCGCCGTGGCCGAATTCGGCCGGGTGTCGCGAGGTGCGTTTCTCGAGCGCGTAGGCGGCAAACGCGCTCAAGGTCGCGCCGCCGCCGGGAAGCACGCCGAGAACCGAGCCGAGCGCCGTGCCGCGCAGCACCGCCGGCCAGGCGCGGCGGAAGTCCTCGCGCGTCGGCCACAGCCGGCTGATCTTCTTCGCCGCCAGGCCGCGCGTCTCCTGCGGCTGCGCCAAATTGGTGATGATCTCGCCGATGCCGAAAACGCCGATCGCAAGGGTGGCGATGTCGATGCCGTCGGTCAACTCGGTAATGCCGAACGTAAACCGCGTCCCGCCGGTGTTGCCGTCGGTGCCGACGAGACCGATCAGCAGCCCGAGCACGATCATGGCGACCGCCTTGATGACCGAGCCATGGGCGAGCACCACCGCGGCGATGAG
>DATNNX010000086.1:0-2710 GCA_035601615.1 Xanthobacteraceae bacterium | reverse complement strand
TGCGGTCGCCGATCGCATTCGCTGCGTTGGTGAGCGCTATGCCCAGCGCGGTCAGATTCTGGCCGATCAGATCGTGCAACTCCGCGGCGAGCCGCTTGCGTTCGGATTCCTGCGTGCTGACCAGACGCGCGAAAAGCTCGCGGATCTTCCCGGAGTACCGGCGTGCCATTTCTTCGGCCCTGACTCGTTCAGTGATGTCGATCGCCATTCCAGCCACCCCCACCGCGCCCGTTTCATCGGGCAAGGGAAATTTGACGTTCAGCCAGTGATGCTGGGTGCCATCCGGATGGGGCCCGATATCGATCGCCTGGTGCGGCGCACCGCTGCGTAGAACAGCATGGTCGTTGTCTCGCGCCTGCTGCGCCGCCTCCTTGGGCCAGCCGACCTCGAACTCATCGCGCCCGAGAAGTTCGGCTGGACTCTTACCAACCAGTTTTTCAAAGGTACCGCTGACCCACGTATAGCGCAGCGCGCTATCCTTGATCCAGGCGACGGCAGGAGAGTTGTCCATAAACATCTTGAATCGCTGCTCGGATTCCCGCAATGCCTGCTCGGCGTGGCGCTGCTCGCTGACGTCGCGCGCGATGCCGCGATAGCCTTTGAAGGCGCCATGCTTATCAAACACGGGTAACCCGCTCACCGTTACCCACACGCTCCGGCCGTCAGGACCGGGTTGCTGGTATTCGAAATCGCGAAATGGACGGTGGGCCTCAAGGGCGGCGCGGTGCTCGGCCCAACGCTCTTTGCTGACCCCCTTCAAGCCAGCGATCTCCCAGCGGGTCTTGCCGATCAGATCCTTCACGGGAAGGCGGGATCTCTCTATTCCCGTGGAGAAGTAGATGAACTGCAGATTTTCATCCTGCTCCCAGTACCAATCCGACGCGAGCTCGACCAGGCTGCGCAGACTGGGTTCGCCCTCCAATTCGACATCGTCGGTCACGAGCGGATCTCCAGCGATGCGATCTTGTCGCCGTCCAGCTTGAAGATGAACTGAAGCACGATGGGACTGCCCGGGAAGTTCCCGGTGAGCCGATTGGTGACGATGGTCTTGCCGTTCTTCTGGACGGACGCAAGCGGCTCGATGCTGTGCTGGTATTTCTTCTTGGTCTCAACCTTCCATTGCTTGATGGCGTCCAGACCTTTGATCGTTTTGCCCTCATCCCGCACCACGGCGTCTTCGGCAAAGCACTGGACCATAGCTTCCGCATCGCCGCGGTTCTCGGCGGCGATATAAAGAGCGATGGGTGTTGCTAGTCGAGTGGCCACGGCACAGCCTTCGGTAACGTAGCGGGCGCAGTCGTGTCGAGCTCTGGTCTTCCCGTCGTGTCGACAGCGCGCCACCACGGCTCGACGTGCTCAGCATGTGTCGGCTCGATCGGCTCGCCGAGGCGAGGCATCACGAGTCGCGCACCCGCTCTCGGACTCAGCTCCAGCAAAGTCTCCGCAGGCTGGTCCCAGGCATGCATCGCAAGGTTGAACGTGCCCCAGTGCACGGGAAGGAAGGCGCCGCCACCGAGCAGCGCCAGCGCCTTGAGCGCGTTCTCCGGTCCGAGGTGCATGTCGCCCCATGAGGGATGGCGCCCGCCCACCTCCAGCATCACGAGGTCGAACGGCCCGAGCCGCTCGCGGATCGCCTGATATTCCGTAGTGAGGCCCGTATCGCCGCTGAAGAAGACGGCGTGCCGCTGTGAGCGGATGGCGAACGACGACCACAAGGTCGCGTTGCGATCGTGCAGGCCGCGCCCGGAAAAATGCTGCGAGGGCGCGGCGGTCACCGTGAGCCCGGTGTTCGGCAGCTCGTGCGATTCCCACCAGTCGAGCTCGACGATGCGGTCGGGCCTCACACCCCAGTATTCGAGGTGCGCGCCAACGCCGAGCGAGGTCACGAACGGCACGTCGCTCTTGGCGATCTCGTGGATCGTCGGGTAGTCGAGGTGGTCGTAGTGGTCGTGCGACACGATCACGAGGTCTACCGGCGGCATCGCGCGAAGGGGTACGGGCACCGGCTGGAACCGTTTGGGGCCGGCGAGCGACGATGGCGACGCGCGCCGTCCCCAGACCGGATCGGTGAGCACGCGAAGGCCGTCGATCTCGATCAGCACCGTGGAATGGCCGAGCCAGGTGGCTCGAAGGCCGCTGGTGGGCCGCTTGGCCCACGCTTCGAGCGGGCTCATCGATGGCAGCGGCTGGCGCGGCGTTCGGCGCTCGCCGTCGCAGAGAAATTCTCCAAGCGTGGCATCGACGCGCTCGGGTCGCGCAGGCCCGGGATGATCGGGTGCACATTGCGAAAGCGCTCGCCCGCCCAGCGCGGCGAAGCCTTGATGCGCTCGAGCCGCGCGCCTTGCGGTGTTCCGCCGAACGACCTCACTAGATGGTGTCCTGTCTTGTTATTGCCGCGCGCTCGATCATCCCACGGATGGCCCCGCCAATGTCCTGAGAGAGGCGCGCGGCTGCGCGGCTGTGAGCGGCGGCCAGGGCCTCGAAGCTGTTGTCCGGCACCGGCTCGCGCACGCTCGTGCGGTGCGTCTGCACGACGCCGTCTGCCATCCGCCGAACCGTCCAAGCCGCGTCCAGCGTCGCCCATTGTCCAGGGACCGATTCGAAGCGCGTCACCTCGATGGCGACGCGAAAGTCGGCATCCGCGCTTGAGGTCTTCGGGAAGCGCGTCACGCGCGAACTGCCCAGGAGGGCGGCAAGGTTCTCCGCAATG
>DATNNX010000085.1:0-10847 GCA_035601615.1 Xanthobacteraceae bacterium | reverse complement strand
GCTTGGCGTGCGCTATGATCTTGCCGATTTGCGTGTGGCCGCCGCGGCAATCGATGCGCTCCATCAGCGCTGCGAGCCCCTCGGCCTGCGAGACCCAGCGCGACGCGCGGCATTCGCCGAGACCGCGATAGTAGACCAGCTGCACGTCGAGCCCGCCGATTGCCGCCGCTTCACGGAACATGTCGGCCTGCAGCCGACAGGCCGTGTCCCAGATGGGCTGGCGACTCATGGTCGCGTCGAGCGCGAAGATGAGGCGGCCCCGCCGGCCAGGCTGCGTTGTCGGCGCGAGTTCCTTCACGCGGCTCAGAAAAGCGTCGATCTCGGCACGCGTGGCGGTTGCCGCCGGGGTGCGGCCGCGATCCCTTGCTGGCCGGTCGGGGCGATCATTGGCCATGGCAGCAGGCGTTTTAATCGGCGGTAGACCCGCCGCCCGTTAAGGTGGCCATATCCACTCTCCGGTGCAATGCCCCGCCGCGGCAGCGCGCAATCCAGCACGGATGAGCCGCCGCGTGGCCTCCCATCCGCAGCTTTGGTAATTTGCGCACCGCTCTGTACGGTCCGAACCACACTCCGCCCTATGGCCATTCGAATCGTGCGCACGCTGTCCACACTGCGCCGTACCGCCGCTCGCTGGCGTGCCTCCGGCGAGCGCATCGCGCTGGTGCCGACCATGGGCGCGCTCCACAGCGGCCATCTCGCGCTGGTGCGCTCCGCCCGGCGGCGGGCGCAGCGCGTCGTGGTCTCCATCTTCGTCAACCCCGCACAGTTTGCGCCAAATGAGGATCTTGCCAGCTATCCACGAAGCTTCGAGGCCGATGTTCGCGTGCTCGGCGACATCGCGGTCGACCTTGTCTGGGCGCCAGCCGCAGCGGTGATGTACCGGCCCGGCTTTGTCACCCGCATCGTCCCGGAGGGACCCGCGACCGCGGGGCTCGAGGACAGGTTTCGCCCGCATTTCTTTTCCGGCGTCGCTACGGTGGTGGCAAAACTGCTGATCCAATGCACGCCCGACTTCGCGATGTTCGGCGAGAAGGACTATCAGCAGCTCAAAGTGGTGACTCGACTGGCCAAAGATCTCGATCTGCCCGTAAAGATTGTCGCGGTCGCCACGGTGCGCGAGCGCGACGGCCTCGCCTTGTCCTCACGTAACAGCTATCTCTCCGCGAGCGAGCGCGCGGCGGCGCCCACGCTCTACCGGGTACTCAAAGAGTGCGCCGACAAGATCGCGCGCGGAGAACTTCTCGCGCGCGTTCTCGACGAGGGCACGGCCGCCATCGAGCGAGGCGGATTCGCGCTTGATTATCTGGAAGCCCGCCGCGCCGATACGCTCGAGCCCATCTCCTCGGTCAAGGACGGCCCAATCCGGCTGCTGGTCGCCGCCCGAATCGGCAAGACGCGGCTGATCGACAACATTGCGGCATGATCAAATTCGCCAGCGCAGCACGCGCACGGCGATTTCCGGGATGGAGAGCGCATCGAGGATCACATTGGTGTTGATGGAAACCAGGCAAGCGCCGACGACCGAAATGATCGCACCGGCGCTGACAAGCGGCCCGAACACCTCGTGGTCGGGATTGACCCATTTTGAAAAGCTCAGCCGAAACACCAGCGACAATTGCATCAGCGGCATCACCACCATGATGGGTGCGACCGCGACGGCCGCGTAGAACAGGCCTTGCGCCACGGCGACGAACACGCCCGAATTGATGAACCACACGACGTTTTCGCGCTTGAGCGCGACGACATCTTGCCACAAGGGCGACCAGAGTAATGCGGCGGCAACCACGGCGGTCGCCGCGCCGTAAGCGATCAGCCCGCCCAATATGCCGGTCGCGGGCCCACTGTGTTCCAGAGCGGAACGCGCCATGATTGGTGTTGTGCCGTACGCCAGCGCCGCCAGTGAGGCGAACAGATAACCGGTAAACTGGCGTGGCACGAATGCGGGCGCCTCGATGCCGTGCACCTTCGCCGAGAGCGATCCGTCCGCGCTTGAGTCGGATGTGACGTTCGCAGCGCGTGAGCGGACGGGTTGGCGCTGAGTGATGAGAGAACCGCCGAGGATGAACAGTCCACCGAGCATCTGCAGGACGGTGCAGGGCTCGTGCAGAATGGCTACGGCAAGGACCAGGGTGACGATGACCTGCAACTGGATGACCGGCGCCGTCAGGTTCATGCCGGCGGCTTGATTGGCGCGGTAGTTACAGTATCGGCCGAGCAGGAAATGCAGAAGCCCGACTCCGGCCATCCAGCCAGCAGCGGCGGGCGGGAATTGTCCGAGCCGAGCGATTTCACCCGTCGTGATGGCAGCCAGCAGAAAGCACCCGACTCCGATGGGGACGGTAATCGCCATGGCTTGGCCCGGGGTACCCGTCACTACCCCGCGCCGGACCGCGGCATTGTTGAACGCAAAGGTTACCGCTGACAGGATGGCCAGGATGGCGCCCAGCATTTCGATTCTCTTGCGACGCACCACTCATGGCCCGCCATTTTGGCGGGCGGCGGGGCCTGCCCAGCTTTACGCGGTAGTTGGATCCAACGCGAATGCCGCGCGCTATTTCTTCACCTTCAGCGGATCCTTGACGTCGTCGAACTTTGCAAATTCCATGTTCCACAGCTCGCCATTGATCTTCTCAACCTTGCGGATGTAAATCGGCTGCACGATGTCTCTGGTCCCCGGATCAATGGACATAATTCCGCGCGGGCTTTCCCATCGCATGCCCTTCATTGCGGCGAGAAGACTGTCGCCGTCGGTCTTACCCTGAGTTTTCTTGAGCGCCTCGTAGATGAGATGCATTCCGTCGTAGCCGCCGACTGATACGAAATTCGGACGGAAGTTGTTCGCCTTCTTGAAGTCCTCGACGTATTTTTTGTTCAGTACGGAATCGTGCGAGGCTGAGTAATCGTGTGCGGTCACCATCCCTAGCATCTGATCGCCCATATTGTTGAGCTCGTCGTCGTCGGTGAGGTCGCCCGGCCCGATGATCTTGATGCCCGAATTGGCAAGACCGCGCTCGGCGAACTGTTTGGCGAAGATGCCCGCCTGCGTGCCCGGGAAATAGATGAATGCGGTGTCCGGGTTGATGTCGCGGATCCGCTGCAGGAAGGGCGCGAAGTCCGGATTTGCCAGCGGAATACGGATCGACTCGACGATCTGCCCACCGAGCTCCGTGAAACGCTGCTTGAACGCGGTCTCCGCCTCGGTCCCCGGCGCCCATTCGTTGACCAGCGTCACCACTCGCTTACTGCCGTTCTGGGCCGCCCATTCGCCCATGATCCAAGAGGATTGAGCCAGAATGAAGCTGGTGCGCACGAAGTAGGGTGACGCTGTCGTCGTGACGGAGGCGCCCGAGATCATCACGACGGTCGCGATCTTCGCCTGGGTCACGAGCTGACCGTAGGCCAGCGCGGTCGGTGTGATTCCGCCAGCGATGATCTGCACCTTATCGTTGACGATCATCTCCTGAACAAGCCGCCGCGCATTATCGGCAACGCCGCCATCGTCCCTGAGGATGAGTTCGATCTTCTTGCCCACGACCATATTGCCGTGATGCTGCATGTAGAGCCGCGCGCCGGCCGAGGCCTGCCGACCCGCGGCCGCAAAACCGGCACCAGTCATGGAAAAGCTCATGCCGATCTTGACCACCTCTTGCGCCGCCGCAGCACTCGCGCTCAGCGCGATCGTGGCGGCTGCCGCGATTGCAATCGTGAATGGTCTGCGTCGCATATCGTCCTCCAGCGTGGTGACGCTCGGCCCTCCAGCTATGTCTAGCACACGGGGCGATGCCCGACGACCACGAGGGCGCGCGCGGGCAACTCACAGCAAGCCGAGTTCTCTGAGCTCGCGCCGTAGCGCCTCCGGCATTTTTTTGGCGCCCGGCGCGACGCGGTCGAGATCGCGCGGCGCGGCTTTGGCCGCGAGATAGCGCCAGCCCTGGAACGCACGCCACGGGCGCGGCTCGACCAGCACCACCTTGGGCTCCAGCACCAGATGACAGCGCCCCACCCCCTCCTTGTCGACGAAGGGGCGCACATCGAGGATCCGCTGGCGGCACATGATCTCACCCCGGATCACCCAGTAGAGCGAGCCGCCCCCGCGCAGTTCGCCCGCGCGCTTGGGCACCATGCGTGTGCGGTGCATGTGCTCGCCCGGGAGTCCCCGTTTCCTGCGCTCCCTCACCTTCTCACGAATCCAGTCTTCGAGGTCTTTGACGGAGTCGCAGCCGACGCAAAGTTTGATCAGATGAAGTGCCACGTTCGTTCCGCAACCGAGTGTGACGAAATCATAGCGCGCCTGGCCGCCCTTACCACGCACAGGCCGCGCTTATCCTCAGAAGATGGGTTGGCTTATTGCGTGGGAGCAAGTGGCGTCGGCGCCGCGCGCGCGGGAGCGGTACTCGGCGAAGGCCGCGCCTGTGCATCTGCTTGTGGCGGCCGCCGCGGCGGCATCGGCGCGGTCGATGGCGCGGGCGCAGCCGTGCCGGTCGTATCTTGCGGCTGCCGCTGGGCCGGCGGCGGCTCGGCGGTCATGATGTTGACTGGCGGGATCGAAGCTGCCGACGGGAAATAGAGACTGTTGGGCGTTCTCATCGCCGGGGTGGGTCCCGGAGAGGGCACATTGCTCGCCAGCCCGCGAGGGCCCGCGGCGGGCCAGCTGGCCGAGGCGCTCTTGAGACGAGCTTCCAACGGCCGCTCCGCGAGATTGACCTTGATCCGACTGGGATCGCGCAGCCATCCGAGAGCGCTGCACTGGTCCGGCGTGCAGCCATCGCGGGCCGCGAGCACATGCGCCACGATGCCGAAGCGATCGGCCTCGACAGCACGCCGCAGCGCGAGCAGCGCGGGATTTCCCGGCCGATCGCCAGGCTCGGCGGCGGAAGCGAGGATAGAAAGCTGCGCGGCAACATAGGAGACGGCTGCAGCGGTTGCCTCGGGGCTGGCGAATAGCGCCTTCTCGCACGCAACCTCCACCGTCTCGCCTGCGATCGGATCGAGGCATCCGAGCGCCGAGCCTGGCGCGATTGCGCGCGTCGCCAGTTCGAAGGCGCGGGTTTCGACGGCGCGCTGCTCGGCGGCACGATCGCGCCCGGCAAAATAGTCCCGCGCCCACCACGAGCCGAGGAAAGCAATGAGCAGCACAAGAACGGCGGCGGGTACGCTTCTGCCGTCGGTGGCGCCGCGAACAAGAGCAAACGCGCAAACGAGCACGATCAGCGCCGCACTGGCGGCGACCACCCATACCGGCAGCGATACTATTCCGGTCAAATCGAGGGCCGTCGCCCATTCCCCCATGCGATCGAGCATCTCGGCAGCGCTCCAGAGGCCAGTATGGCTCAGGGGAGCGCCGCTTGCCACCCTAGCTGAGGGTCGCGGAACTTCGCCCCCTAGATCGTATGGCAGCGCGTGCGCGCCGAAGCGCACATAGTGTGCCGCCTACCCCTGATTACAATGCATTTGCGCGCTCTTACGCACGCTTGAACGGCGTGCGCAAGGACGACTGCTATTTTGCTGAATGCGTTCCGGCGAAGAGCGCAGAGTCAATTCAGCGCGAATATTCGAGTTGGCTTTCCCTCGCAACGCGCTCGAACGCCTCATTGGGGTTCTTGATGCGGTACTGGTAGTCGGAGCCGTCGGAGGGAAGCAACCTCACCACCTGATAGGTGCTGTTGGCGATCATGTGGCCAATCGGACGCGACGCGAAGTAGACGGTCTCACCGATCTGAAACTTGTGTTCCTGCAACGCGATTCTCCTGACCTCGAACGAAACGGATTTGCTCTTGTCGAGCGGTGTTTCCCCCGATCGCGGCCAATATAGCAGTGAAATTGACGATTGCCTTAAAAATTCCGCCTTTCGTTCGGGATCGGTTTCACCGCCTGCTGATGAGGAAATAACACACTTAATCAATTGGTTGCAGTCCATTGTTGAATTGGAATCCCGGATGAGCGGCGACGTCATGACGGGCATGCTGGCAGGGGAAAGCGGAAAGGCCCTTTGGCGGAACTCCGCGGCGAAAGGGAAGGAGCGCCGGTCGCCGATCAGAAGCGCGCCCGCTCGGCGAGAGCCGGTGCAAACGCGCCGGGGAAACACAATGGCGCCGCGTTCATGGCCTACCGGCTCACGGCTAGGCTGGGAGACGTGAATGCGCTTGATTATCGGGATTATCCTCGGCTGCGCCCTCACAGTAGGCGGCGCCTACATCGCCGATACTGTTGCGGCCGCCACCGCGCAGCCGGTCATGGTCAATTGGGACGTGGTCGCCAAAAATCTGGACAGCGTCACCACGCTCGCGCGGGCAAGCTGGAAGAAGATTGCCGGCTGATCGCTGCAGCCGCGACGGCGCCTGCCCCAGGACGCGTCAGGCGCGGACTTCCTGGCGCTGGAACACGATATAGGCGATCACGAACAGCAGGATCGAGCCGGCCACGAGGCCGACGATCTGTGGCCACACGATCAGCACGCTTTGCAAGAGCGGAATCGGGGCGTCCGGAATAGCCCCGCGCTCGATCAAAGCGAGCCCCAGCGAGGCGAGCATCGATTGCTGCGTCGAGCGCACCGAGGGATCAAGCACGACCGCGACGATTTCGTTGAACAGCACGCTCGGGGATAACCGCGCGAATGCCTGGCGCGTGTCGAGCACGCCCAAGATATCTCCGGCGGTCGTCACCGCATCGGCGAGAGCCGGCGAGAATAGCGGCCAGAGAATAGTCAGGAACAGCCACAGCCCGAGCGCGACCAGGGCGGCCGTCGCGGCCGAGCGGAAGAGGACCGAGCACAGCAGTGCGAGCGCAAACCAGAAGCCGGCATAGGCGATCGTAACCACCAGCAGGATCAGAGCACGCGCCATTTCCTCCGCGTTGGGCGGCACGCCCAATCCGAGCAACCCAAGCCCGATCACCAGCAACCAGAGCACGATGAGACTGACCGACAAGGTAAACAGCCCGGCAGCGAATTTGCCGAACAGGAGCGCGTCCCGATAGATCGGCTGCGCCAGGATGCGCGAGAGCGTGCGCCGGTTATGCTCGCCGTTGACCGCGTCGAAACCGAGCCCGATCGCAAGCAACGGCACCAGAAACGACAGCAGCGCTACGAGCGGCAACGGCCCGCCGCGGGTGAACAAGCGCAAGAACAGGAACGGGTCTTCCGCCGTGATTTCCTTGATCTGATCGATGGCGCCACGCACCACGGCGATCGCGGTCGCCGTCACCAGCACGACCAGCACCACGACGAGGATGCTGGTGAAATGATCGGCGATCTCCTTCAGTGTCACGACCCCGAAGCCGTGCAGGGCCGAGCCTTCACGCCGCATGGAGCTCTCCTTCGTGGGTCTGGAAGTAGCGCGTGTAGATCGCTTCGAGACTCGGCTCCTCCACCGACAAGCGCAGCAGCCGCCCACCGGCCGCGACCACCGCCGACGCCGCTTCCGGCCGAACGTCGTGATCGGCCAGAAGTAAAAACCGGTTCGCTCCAGCCGGCTCGACCCTTTGCACCCCGGGGATCGCGGCGATGCGTTCTGCGAGCCCCTGCCCTTGCGCTTCCACCTCGACGCGGAAGCCGCCGCCCAAAACCTGCCGTCCCAGTTCGGGCACGGTGCCGATGAGCACGATATTTCCCTGACTGAACAGGGCGACCCGATCGCAAACGCTCTGTACACGCTCGAGCAGGTGCGACGACAACAGCACGCTCACCCCGTGGTTCTTGAGATCGCGAATAATGTTGAGCAAGTCGGCCGTGGCTTGTGGGTCAAGACCGGAGGTCGGTTCGTCGAGAATGGCGATCTGCGCCTCTTTCATCAGGATTTCGGCGAGCCCGAGCCGCTGGCGCATGCCGCGCGAGAAGGTGCCCACTCGGTTGTTTGCCACCTCGCCGAGCCCCACATGGCCGAGCGACGACTTGATCCTCTCCTCGCGCTCGGAGCGTTCGAACCCCATCAGCCGCGCGGTATAGCGCAAGTTCTCCGCAGCCGTCAGATTGTCGTAAAAGCCGATCTGGTCGGGCAGGTAGCCCACCTGACGTTTCACCGCGAGCGGCTCGCGCACCGGATCGCGGTCGAGCACGCGGGCCTGCCCGTCCGAAATTTCGCTCAGCCCCAGCAGCATCAAAATGGTGGTGGTCTTGCCGGCGCCGTTCGGCCCGAGCAGCCCGAAAATCTCCCCGCGCGCCACCGAGAACGAAATGCCGTTGACGACGGCTACTCCGTTGTAGCGCTTGGTGAGATTCTTCACCTCGATGACGTTCATCGCCGTCCGAACCACACCACCGAGCCAATCATGACCAGGAGCGCACCGCCGATGAGGGCGAGTCCGACGATGCCCCATATGGTGGAGGTCGTGACCGCAACACGGAAAGTCTGCGATGCCGATTCACCACGCGCGCTGGCGCGCACGGTTGTGACATAATCGCCGGCCACGGCCTTGGCGGCCGGCGTGACGAGAGCCTGCACCTCCTTGGTTTCGTTGGGGGCGATGCGGTCGACAGCCTTGGGCTCGAAGCTCACCTTCCAGCCCGTGGGAGCCGAGCCCGACAGCTCGATCTGCTCGGCCGGCGCGGTACCCGAATTGCTCAGGATCACTGGGATAGATGCCTCCTGACCCGCGGAAGCCTTGGCGCTGAGGACACCCTCCCGGCCGGCAATATCGATTTTCGGCTGACCGGTAATGTCGAGGGCGAGGTCCGACGTTGCGGTCGCGTCATCGGCCGATACTTTCGCCATCACCTTATACTTGCCCGCCGCGATCGTGTTCGGCGGCCTTACCTTGAGCTTCACGTCCTTCGATTGGCCCGGATCGAGCGGAAGGGCGTTGAGTTCCTGACTGCCGTATTGCTCGGTGTAAGTGGCATCGAAGTTCTGTGGTGCCTGCGCGGACAAGCTCACCAGCACTTTCTTCGGGCTGTCGTTCTTGATCGCAAGCTGGAACTCGAAGCTCGACTTCGACGTGCCCCGCAGTTCGGGAAGCTGAGGGTTGAGCGTAAGCTTGGCGGGCAGATCCGTCGCCAGTTTCACCTCGATGGGCAGGCTTGCCTCCGCCGTCGAGCCGCGCGCGCTCACGGTCAAATTCGTGGTGCCGATGGGGGCATCCTTGGGCACGTCGAGGCGTAGCTCGAGCGGCACGTTAGCATTGGTCGCCGGCAGTGCCGCCGCCACAGGTTGGCCGCCACCGATCAGCGTTACCGTCCAGCCCGCCGGAACGCCGGCAACCGAGAGCGCCAGCCGCTCCGGCGGAAGCCCATAGTTCTGCAGCTTCAAATTGATCGATGAGGTGGTCCCCGGACGCAAAGTCACCGCGGGGTAATCGGTGAGAAGGAATAGGCCTTTGACGTCGTTCTTGGCTTCTTCCGCGATCGCCGCGGTGCAGAAGGCGGCGCAAAGCACAACCGAAAACAAGGCGACAAGACGATATCGCATGGTCGCAACTCCAGGCGGTGAGGCAGACAGTCCCGCTGTTTAGATGACCCTTTCGGCGAAACCGAAAGGCGCTATAGAATGGGCGTGTTTTTCTTTCTTCCCCGGGCCGGAATCAATACACTTGTTCGAGATTTTTTGCTGCCCCCGGCGGCGAACGCGGCCTTCATGCCCGCACGACGGTCGGCCAGTCCACCTCGTCTTCCGGCAGCACCCAGGGCTCCGCCAGCGCCGCCGCGCGCCACTCGCCCCAAGCCGGCAGCGCCATCATCGCATCCATATAGGCCTGCGCCGCTTCGCCGACCTTCACGGCGTAGGTGTGGAAGCGGGAGACCACGGGCGCGTACATGGCGTCGGCGGCTGTAAAGCCGCCGAACAGAAAGGCACCGCCGGCGCCATAGCGCGTGCGACAATCGGTCCACATCGCCTCGATACGGCGGACGTCCGCCTCGACCTCGGGCGTCAACTGCCGGGGCATCACCGGCCGCCACATGTTCATCGGCAAATGGCGGCGCAGCGGAACGAACCCCGCATGCATCTCGGCCGAAATGGCCCGGCCAAGGGCCCGCGCGCCTGGCTCGGCGGGCCAGAGGCAGGCACCAGGATATTTCTCAGCGAGGTATTCGAGGATCGCAAGCGATTCCCAGATTTGCACGTTGCCATCTGCAAGCGCCGGCACTTTCCCCACGGGTGAAACCTTGCCCACTCGCGCCTTGAAATCCTTGGCATCCAACGAAATCACCTCTTCGTCGAAAGCGATGCCCGCCACCTTCATGGCGATCCACGCACGCAGCGACCAAGAGGAGTAGTTCTTGTTGCCGATGATGAGCTTGAACCCCATCCGCCGACCTCACGCCGTCGTTGTGCGGCATCGCCCGATGGTGGCTGGGGCGCGCCAGCAGCGTCAAGCGCCAAGCAGCGCTCCCGTTCAGGCCGGCAACGCCGACCAAACCCGCTGCCCCGCGATGAACAAGCGTGTCGCCGCTACGGGTCGGAGTACTAAGGCTTTAATACGGGCGAGAGATTAGGTGATCCCCAGTATGACGGCGGTCATTGCCGCACCCAGAACGGCCACCGTCGCCGCGAGCACCGTCACGGCGGCGCGAAGCCAGCCCAGCAGGCGCTCCCGGCGTCCGCGTGCGACCGCCGCGTGCGGCAGGGCCGCAGGGATTGCTGGTCGCATCTCGATCGGCATCGTCAATACTCCTTGCCCGGAAATCAAGACCAGCGGCGAGCACAGCGGTTGCAAAAAGCCGCAGTAACAAAGTCGTGTCGGGCCATGCGCGCATTTTGCCCGCGAGCGATGAACACCGGGTAAATTGAGCACTTCCCGCAGTGAGGATTTTTTTCAGCCGCCCTCCGGTATCGGTGCCGGAAAGAGTTCCGAAGTGCGTCCCGTGAGCCAATAGACCGCAAGGCCGACCCATTCGCGCACAGCGGTGTCGCTTC
>DATNNX010000084.1:0-7858 GCA_035601615.1 Xanthobacteraceae bacterium | reverse complement strand
AGATCATGGGGCAGCATCCCTCCAACATTCTATTCGTCGCCAATCACGCCTTCGACTGCATGGGGGCTAAATCGTATGGCATGCGGGCCGCGTTCATCGACCGGCGCAAGCGGCCGTTCGGCCACACCCCGCATCAGCCCGATCTCGTCGTGGCTGATTTTGCCGAACTGGCCGCCGTCTTGGCTTGAGGTTTGCCGGCCGCTTGCTTTTGCATTTGTCCCTGGCCATGGTGCGGCCATGGATGACCGCTGCGCTTCGAGAGAAGGCGGGCCGGGCGCGGTCGGCGTTGTCCGCCACGACTGGACGCGCGACGAGGTGCGCTCGCTCTTTGAGCTACCCTTTCCAGAATTGATCTATCGCGCGCAGTGTGTTCATCGCCTGCATTTCGATCCGACCGAAGTCCAGATGTCCACGCTCATCTCGATCAAGACGGGCGGTTGCCCGGAAGACTGCGCCTATTGTCCGCAGAGCGCTCGTTACGAGACCGGCGTCAAGGCGGAAAAGCTGATGCGCGTCGACGCCGTCATCGCCGAGGCGCGCGCGGCGAAACGCGCGGGCGCGAGCCGCTTCTGCATGGGGGCGGCGTGGCGCGAACCGAAGGATCGCGATCTCGAGCAGGTCTGCCACATGGTTGAAGGCGTGAAAGCGGTCGGGCTCGAGACCTGCGCCACCCTCGGCATGCTCACGCAACACCAGGCGCGGCGCCTCAAGGCAGCCGGCCTCGACTATTACAACCACAACCTCGACACTTCGCCGGAATATTACGGCGCCATCATCACCACGCGCACCTACCAAGACCGCCTCGACACGCTCGGCCACGTGCGCGAGGCCGGCATTCGCGTCTGCTGCGGCGGCATCGTCGGCATGGGCGAGAGCGCCGAGGATCGAATCGGCATGATCGCAACGCTCGCGAGCCTGCCCGCGCATCCCGAAAGCGTGCCGATCAATATGCTGGTCAAGGTCGAGGGCACGCCGCTGGCGCGCGGCGAGGCGATCGATCCGATCGACTTCGTGCGCACCGTCGCGGCGGCCCGCATTACCATGCCGAAATCGGTGGTGCGCCTCTCGGCCGGGCGTGAGGACATGAGCGTCGAGACGCAGGCGCTGTGCTTTCTCGCCGGCGCCAATTCGATCTTCTACGGGCCGAAGCTTCTCACCACGCCTAATCCCGAGCGCGACCGCGACCTGCGTTTGCTGGACAAGCTCGGTCTGGTTCCCATGGGTTAAGCCTGGAACGACACGAGCGCTGGACCCGTTCGGATGGATATTGGCGCGATCTCGATTGGTCCCGATCCTCCCAAGGACATTCACGCCGTCATCGAAATTCCACTCGGCGGCGCGCCGGTAAAATATGAACTCGACAAAGTGTCGGGAGCGCTGATGGTCGATCGCTTCCTGCACACGGCTATGTTTTATCCGGGGAATTACGGTTTCATCCCACACACATTGTCGGCCGATGGCGATCCTTGCGACGTTCTGGTCGTTACACAGGTGCAGGTCGTGCCGGGCGCGATCGTGCGCTGCCGGCCCGTCGGTGCGCTGCTCATGGAAGACGAGTCGGGCCGTGATGAAAAAATCATCGCGGTGCCGGTCGACGCGCTGGCGCCGTTCTACAAGGACGTGCGCGGCTACCGCGATCTGCCGCCAATGATGTGCGAGCAGATCGCCCACTTCTTTCAGCACTACAAGGACCTGGAAAAAGGCAAATGGGTCACGATCGTGAAGTGGCTCGATGTGAAGCACGCCGAAAAACTCGTGCTCGAGGCGATTTCGCGCGCCGAGGAGGCGACACGCGGAAGGGTCAGGCGAAGTAACGCATTGGTAGGAGCCCAGCGAGCAGGCCGCCGAGCGAAAGCCCGACCGAAGCGATGACGTAAAGCGCCGCGGGGCCCAGTTCCGGCTTACCGCTACTTCACCACCAGCACCGGGCAGGGCGCGAGCTGCATGATCCGGTCGGCCCGGCTGCCGATCATGCGCTCGTAGAGCGCCGAGTGGCCGGTGGCCCCGATGACGAGCAAGTCGACTTTGAGCTCGGCCGCGAGCCCCACGATGTCGCGCACGGGATGTCCGGCGACCACATGCGTATGCAGCTTGAGCCCATGCTCGTGCGCCATGGCGCGGGCGCGCTGCAGGACGGCGTGAAAGCGGCGCGCGGCGGTGCCGGTCTCCTCCCTGACCTCTTCGATGAAGGCCGGCATGTAGTCGATCTCTTCGACCGAAATCATGTGCAGTTCGGAATTGTTCTGTTTGGCGACCGCAAGCGCCAGCGCCAGCGCCTGGAACGCGTGCTCCGAGCCGTCATTGGCATGCAGAATTTTGTCGAACATGCGCGCCCTCCTGCAGTTACTCAGCCTTCTCAGATACGCCGCGCGGCTGCGCCGGCTCTGGCTCTCTCTCCGGCCGCGGCGCAGGCAACAGGTGGCGGGGCAGATAGAAGGCGTTGGCGATGACCGTCGGAATGACCGCGCTCGCAATGACGGCGGCCACCAGCGCCGAGTATTGGCCCTGATCGATGATCCCACGCGAGAGCCCGAACAGGGCCGAGATCGTACCAAATGTAAGGCCGGTCGACATCAGGAGCGTCGTATACATCGCCTCCTTGTTCGGTGCCTTGTAGACCTTGGTAACGGGGTATACCCCGACGATCTTGCTGAAGACTTTGAGCACGAGCATGAAAAGGAAAGCGGCGGGAGCGGCCACGAGCTCGGGCACGGACACGAAAGAGCCGGCGCGGATGAAGTAGAACGGGGTGAGGAGTCCGAAGGTCAGCGTCCGCAGCCGGCGGATCAGCGTGTGATCCTTGCCCACCGTTCCCGCCAGCACCATTCCGATAATGTAGGCGGGAAGCACCGCCTCGCTGTCGGCCCAGGTCGCGAGCGCCCCCAATCCGAGCAGACACAACAACAGGTATTTCGTCTCGAGCTCCGAGGGACGGCTGCCATAGCGGCGGAAGAAGCGCGGCGTGAGCCAAGGCAGCAGCGCGAAAGCGGCAATGCCGGCCGCGACGAAAACCACGGTCTTGATCGTAAACGGTGCGAAGATGAGGCCGAGCGCGACTACGGTGCCAAGGTCGGTGACGAAGCAGGCGGCGAGCACCGTCTTGCCGTAATCGGTAACGTTGAAGCCGAACTCGAGCATCACGGCATAGACGACCGCGACCGAGGTGGTGGACATGGCGACACCGGCAAGCCAGCTCGGCATCACCTCCCAGCCGAGCACGTAGTGCGCGCCCGCCGCGCAGCCGAGGAACGGAAACAGGAAGCTCGCGAGTCCGACCGCCGCCGCCTCCTTCCACTTGAGCCTGAACACGATGGGATCGAGCTCCGCGCCGGCAAGGAACGTCAGCACGATCGCGCCGATGCCGGCGAGGAATTTGACCCAGCCCTCGTCAGCCCCGAGCACGGCCGACCCGATGAACGCGCTGAAGATCAACTGGGCGGTGGCTCCGACCATGATTTCGGACAGCGCTGTGGAGACGCGCAGCCAGATCGAGAACAGGCCCGCGATCACGGCGAGACCCAGCCACAACGCCGCAAGTGCCCACACGCTTGTCATGCTCATCCTCGCCGTTTTGCCCCTTGGGTCCCTCCACCAGGAGTCAACAAAAAACCGCCTTGCGGCGGGTCAAGACACGGACTCCCACCGCTCATTTCAGCGGTAGGAGTCATTAGCCGTGGTGGCGGTTTCGGGGGACTCCATCCCCATCGGGGCCAACGCTAACGGCAGCTCAATTATTCGTCAATGCACCGCCGCGGCCGCGCGCGGCATCAGCGCGCCGCGATGGCGAATGACCTGCGCCGCCAAGCGGTGCGCGGCGGCGGCCGCATCGGCCGGCCGGTGGCCGGATAGGCGCGCGGCGAGGTAGGCCGCATTGAAGCTGTCGCCCGCCGCGGTGGCGTCGACCGGCACCACCACCTCCGGGACGGGAACGAATTCGCTCTGCCCGCCGCTCGCCACGAGCGCGCTGTTCGGCCCGTTCTTGATCACGATCTCGGGGATGCCGAAGGCTTGCAGCCGCGCGACCGTCGCCTCCGGGCTCGGGTCGCCCCATAACACGGCTTCGTCGTCATAGGCGGGCAGCGCGATGTCGATCCGCTTCAGCGCCTCCAAGAACACGGTGCGCGTGCGCGACAAGTCTCCGCGCCAGCCGCGCGGGCGAAAGTTTCCGTCGAAGGCGACTTTCACGCCCTGCTGGCGCACCATCTCTATCAGCGCCAGGAAGCGGCCGATCCCGATATTGGAATAGAGCGAAAGCGTGATGCCAGAAAAATAGACGAGCTTGGCTTTACTCACGCCCTCGGCGACGCGGCCCCACTCGGGCAGTTCGAACAGCTCCCGCGCAGGTGCTTCTGCGCGCCAATCGTGGCGATGACCCGTGCCGGTGGTATCGGTGTCCACGAGCACGAGCCCGGGCAGGCGCCCGCGCACGCGCAGCACGAGATCGCAGCCAACGCCCTCGGCAGCCGCGAGCGCGAGGATCGCTTCGGAATACGGGTCCTCGCCGAGCGCCGTCGCAAAAGCGGCATCGATGCCGGCGCGGGCGAGATAGACCGCCACGTTGAAAGTGTCGCCGGTGCAGCCGACGCCGAAGCGGCCGTCGCCGCCGCGCACGAGTTCGACGATTGCTTCCCCGACCGCGACCACGCGGCCTTTCTGCTCGCTCATGGCCGCCGCAACATAGCTCGCACGGAGCGCAAGCGAAATGCGCAGGAACCCACGCGCACCGAGCGGCAGCCACGCGCCGCACGCGATGCTGCCCAGCCAGCATGGGCTAGACGGGCGCGGATGTTACATTGTAACGTTTGCCGCCAATCGACTCGGTTCGACCATGCCCACGCGCGTTCCGCACCCGCACCACGACCACAGCCCAGGCCAAGGCCATCCGCCGGCCGCGATTTCGCCGTCGATCCTGCGCATGTCGGTTGTCGAGCGGCTGGCGATTGCCGCCGGGTTGATTGCGCTTGTATGGGGTGCCGTCGTCTGGGCCATGAAAGTGTGAATCGATGACCGCCGCGCTGCGATTTCGCAATCTCACACTCGGCTACGACCGCCATCCGGCGGTGCATCACCTCGATGGCGCGGTCGAGACGGGCGCGCTGCTCGCGGTGGTCGGTCCCAACGGGGCGGGTAAATCGACGCTGTTCAAAGGCATCGTCGGCGTCATCAAACCGCTCGCGGGCCGCATCGAGCGCGGCGATCCCAACCCGCAGAACATTGCCTATCTCCCGCAGGCGGCCGAGATCGACCGCACTTTCCCAATCAATGTCTATGACATGGTCGCGATGGGACTGTGGCGGCGTGCCGGATCCTTCGGCGGCATCGATCGCGCCTCGCGTAGCTTGATCGAGCAAGCAATGGCCGCCGTGGGGCTCTCCGGTTTCGAGGAGCGCGCCATCGCCACCCTTTCGGGCGGCCAGATGCAGCGCATGCTGTTCGCGCGCCTCTTGCTGCAGGACGCGCGCGTCATCGTGCTGGACGAGCCGTTCAACGCGGTCGATGCCAAGACCTCAGCCGACCTGTTCGATCTGGTGCGGCGCTGGCACGGCGAGCGGCGCACCGTGCTCACCGCCATCCACGATATGGATTTCGTGCGCGCGAATTTTCCGGAGACGCTGCTGCTCGCGCGCGAGCCGGTGGCCTGGGGCCGCACTGCGAGCGTGCTCACGCCGGGGAACCTGCTCGTCGCGCGCCGCATGTGCGAGGCCTTCGACCAGCGCGCCGAGCTATGCCCTGAGGAGCAGGCTCCCGCATTGGCGCCGCCCGGCGAAGTCGCGCGCGCCGGCAATCAGCCAGGCCCGTAAGCGCTCAAGACGCAAATCCCGAGCGCTCATACCCGGAACGATGCAAAGAGAGGCGGACGCAGCTGTCGATGCTTCACGAAATCTTCATCGCTCCCTTCACCGAGTTCGAGTTCATGCGCCGGGCGCTCGCGGGCGCACTGGCGCTTTCGCTCGGCGCCTGTCCGATCGGCGTATTCCTGATGCTGCGCCGGATGTCCCTTGTCGGGGACGCGATGGCGCACGCCATCCTGCCCGGCGCGGCGGTCGGATTTCTGCTCTCGGGCCTCAATCTCTTTGCTATGACCGCCGGCGGTCTGATCGCCGGCTTCGTCGTCGCCTTGCTGACGGGCTTGGTCGCGCGCACCACCGAGCTCAAGGAAGATGCCGCGCTCGCAACCTTCTATCTGCTGTCGCTCGCGGTCGGCGTCACCATCATCTCGCTGAAAGGAACGAACATCGACCTCTTGCACGTGCTGTTCGGCAACGTGCTCGCGCTCGACGATCAGACCCTGGTGATGATCGCCGCCAACGCCACCCTCACCTTGATCGTGCTCGCCTTGATCTACCGGCCGCTGGTGATCGAATGCGTCGATCCCGGCTTCATGCGCACGGTCAGCCGGGCCGGCGGTCCTGCGCACCTCGCCTTCCTGGTGCTCGTGGTGCTCAATCTGGTGAGCGGGTTTTACGCGCTCGGCACCCTGCTCGCCGTCGGCATCATGATGCTGCCGGCGGCGGTCGGGCGGTTCTGGGCGCGTGACACCACGCTGATGATCGCAATCGCAACGGCGAGTGGCGCGGCCTCAGGCTATGCCGGCTTGCTGATTTCGTTCCACACCGGCGTCGCCTCCGGCCCCGCGATCATCTTGGTCGCCGGCGGACTCTACCTGACCTCTCTCCTGTTCGGTCGCGTTGGTGGTCTGGTGCGGCAGGCTTTCCCCGGCCGCCATCTCGAAGCATGAAAAGGAGGATGCCGTGCTGATCCGACGATACGTGCTTACCGCTCTCGGCGCGCTCTTGCTGGCCGCTCCCGCACCCGCGCAGGAGCGCCTCCCCGTCGTTGCGAGCTTCTCGATCCTGGGCGATTTCGTGAAGAACGTCGGCGGCGACCGCGTCGCGGTCGAGAGTTTGGTCGGCCCCAACGGCAATGCCCATGTCTATGCACCCTCGCCCAACGACGCCAAAAAGGCTGCCGATGCCAAGCTCGTGTTCGTGAACGGGCTCGGGTTCGAGGGCTGGCTCGAGCGGCTCGTCAAAGCGTCCGGCACCAAAGCGCCGATCGTGGTCGCGACCCAAGGCATTAAGCCGCTCGAGCGTGCCGGCGGCCACGATCACGACCATGGGCGGGCGGACCCGCACGCCTGGCAATCGGTCGCCAACGCGAAGATCTACGTGGCCAATATCCGCGACGCGCTGATCGCCGCCGATCCTGCCGGCAAAGAGGTCTATACCTCCAATGCGGCAGCCTATCTCGCCAAGCTCGACGCGCTTGAGCGGGAAGTGCGCGAGGTGATCGCCAAAATCCCAGCTGATCGGCGCCGCGTGATCACCAGCCACAACGCCTTCGGCTATTTCCAGGACGCCTACGGCATAAGCTTTACCGCGCCGCAGGGCGTGTCCACCGAGGCCGAGGCATCCGCCAAAGACGTCGCCGCCATCATCAGTCAGATCAAGAAGCAGAAGGTCCCCGCCGTATTCCTGGAAAACGTCACCGACCCGCGTCAAATGCAACAGATTGCGCAGGAAACCGGAGCCAAGGTCGGCGGCATGCTCTATTCCGATGCGCTGACCGAACCCAAAGGCGAGGCCCCCACCTATATCGACCTGATCCGTCACAACCTGCGGCAGCTTGCGTCGGCGCTGATGAGCTAATCCGTTCGGCGCTGCCACTCGGTTCAAGTCGGCGATCCGTGCAAGCAGCCTCCCATGCTGGTTTGCAACTAGTCGCCCGCTTCAACCAATTCGAAAGGATTTAGTGATTCGCTTTCGTCGCCAACGACTGGCGAGGGAGGCAATCATGGCTGCGAAGGAGATTTCGGTAAAGAAATATGTTGTGAGGCTGAGCGGCGAGGAACGCGAAC
>DATNNX010000083.1:0-35453 GCA_035601615.1 Xanthobacteraceae bacterium | reverse complement strand
TTCTACGTTTACGCCTATGCCTTCGGCGATTGCCTGGTGAACTCGCTCTACGCGGTCTACGAGGGAGCGGCGGAAGGGTTCGCCGAGCGTTATCTCGAAATGCTCGCGGCGGGAGGCACCAAACACCATTCCGAGCTGCTGGCGCCCTTCGGGCTTGACGCCCGAGATCCAGCGTTCTGGCAGGGCGGACTCGGCGTCATCGAACGCATGATCGATGAACTGGAGGAGCTGGACTGACTGCGATCCAAGGACTCAAGCAAAGCTAGCCGAGCCATGAAGAAGGACGGCGCCCCGTAGCAGGTCGCAGCTCGTGATTTTCCAGCTTAGCCGTCCTATGTTGGGCTCGTAGAACTTTCCGAGCCCATGACCGACCGCGAAGCCAATCGTTTCTCCGCCCGCGCTGCCCGCTATGCACGCGTCGGCACCAATATGAGCGGGGTTGCGGCGCGCATTGCCGGGGCGCGGTTGTTCGGCATCGCACTCGATCGCGGCAGGAATGCAATCGAGCTCGCGGCGGCGCTTGGGGGGCTCAAGGGCCCGATCATGAAGGTGGCCCAGCTCATGGCCACCATCCCCGATGCGCTGCCGCCGGAATACGCTGCCGAACTCATCAAGCTGCAAAGCGAGGCGCCCCCCATGGGTTGGGCCTTCGTCAAGCGCCGCATGGCCGCGGAGCTGGGCGCCGATTGGCAGAAGAAATTCTCAAGCTTCGAGCATCATCCCGCCGCCGCCGCTTCGCTCGGGCAAGTGCATCGCGCGCGCGCACACAACGGTGCCGAACTTGCCTGCAAGCTGCAATATCCGGACATGCAGTCGGCGGTTGAGGCCGATCTGCGGCAGCTACAGCTGGTTTTCGCCATTCACCGGCGCATGGATCCGGTCATCGACACGAGTGAGATTGCCAAGGAAATCGGCGCGCGCATCCGCGAGGAGCTCGACTATCGCCGAGAAGCCAAGCACGTCATGCTCTATCGCAGGATGCTCGACGGCATCGATGCGATCCGTGTGCCGCAGGTGTGGCCGGAACTCTCGACCGGCCGGCTCCTCACCCTCGACTGGCTTGAAGGACGTCGTCTACTCGATCACACGAAGGCCGATCTCGCCACCCGTAACCGGCTTGGCATCGCGATGTTCACGGCTTGGTGGTGGCCCTTCAGCCGCTTCGGCGTCATCCACGGCGATCCGCATCTCGGCAATTACACCGTGTTCGAGGCGAACGGCCACCCCGCCGGCATCAATCTCCTGGACTACGGATGCATTCGCATCTTCGCGCCTAAATTCGTCGGCGGCGTGGTCGATCTTTACCACGGCCTGCTCAGACAAGACGCCGATCTCATCGTACACGCTTACGAGACATGGGGCTTCAAGCGGATCAATCGAGAATTGATCGATACATTGAATATCTGGGCGCGCTTCATCTATGGACCGTTACTGGACGATCGGGTGCGCAGCCTTGCCGACGGGGTGAAACCCTCCGAATACGGCCGGCGCGAGGCGTTTCGCGTGCACCAAGCGCTCAAGCAGAAAGCCCCCGTGACGGTGCCGCGCGAATTCGTGTTCATGGACCGGGCTGCGATTGGGCTGGGTGCGGTGTTTCTGCATCTGCGCGCCGAACTCAATTTCCACAAGCTGTTCAACCAAGCCATCGAGGATTTTTCGATCCGCCGCGTTGCCCAACGTCAGGCCACCGCGCTCGCGGCGGTCGCGCTCGACCAGCCCACGCCGGAGCGTTGAATAACGGGGCTGCGACGCGACGTTCGATGCGCCGTCGAACCGTGCCGCGGGTAGACTGCGCCGTTGCCCTGAAGGATCAATTGCGCTAATCCCCGCGTGCCGGACAGAACGCAAGCGTGGAGAAGCCGATGGCCGAGCACGGACAGGTCGAATACGCGACGGCGCAGGGTAATGATCTCCCCGCACATGTGGTAATGTACGACCGTTTCGTCCATTGGATCGTGGTCGGCGGCGCTTATGTCGCCAACATCGTCCTGGGATTGGCGATCGGCGGCGTCGCCGGGCACTGGCTGCTTGCATTCGCCATCTTTGTGATCGCGACCATCGTCGCTTTCCATGGGTTTTTGAGCGGGGCGCGGATGCCCAGCTTGGTGATGGTCATTATTTCGCTGATCGCGCTCGCACTCGCCTCCGGTGGCTGAAGCGGGCTGGCATTGCCGGTTCACGAGGAGGCGGGTGAATGCGCATTGCCGTAGCGCGGGAGATCGACGCGAGCGAAAACCGGGTCGCCGCAACGCCGGAAACGGTGAAGAAGATGAAAGGGCTCGGCGCCGATGTCGCCGTCGAGCCGAACGCCGGAACGAAATCCGGCATTCTTGATGCCGAATTCGCGGCGGCCGGCGCAACCCTCAGCAATGACGCCGTCAAGGATGCCGACGTGGTGCTCAAGGTGCGCCGGCCGGCCGCATCCGAGCTGGCCCGCTACAAGAAGGGCGCGCTTGTTATCGCGATGATGGATCCCTACGGCGAGGACGCCGCGCTCAAGGCGATAGCCGACGCCGGGATCATCGCATTCGCGATGGAGCTGTTGCCACGCATTACCCGCGCACAGGTCATGGACGTGCTTTCAAGCCAAGCCAATCTTGCCGGCTACCGTGCGGTGATCGATGCCGCGGCCGAATACGGGCGTGCATTGCCGATGATGATGACTGCGGCCGGCACCGTGCCCGCGGCCAAGGTGTTCGTCATGGGCGCAGGCGTTGCCGGCCTGCAGGCGATCGCGACTGCGCGCCGGCTCGGCGCCATCGTCACCGCCACCGACGTGCGACCGGCAGCGAAGGAACAGGTGGAGAGTCTCGGCGCAAAGTTCATCGCGGTCGAAGACGAGGAATTCAAGCAGGCCGAGACCGCGGGCGGCTATGCCAAGGAGATGTCGAAAGAGTATCAGGCCAAGCAAGCTGCGCTCGTCTCCGAGCACATCAAGAAGCAGGATATCGTGATCACGACGGCGCTGATCCCAGGCCGGCCGGCGCCGCGGCTCATCTCGAAGGATATGGTCGCCTCCATGCGGCCGGGGTCGGTGATCGTTGACCTCGCGGTGGAGCGCGGCGGCAATTGCGAGCTCGCCAAGGCCGGCGAAGTCGTGGAAACGGGCGGCGTCAAGATCATCGGCCATTACAACGTGCCGAGCCGCATCGCCGCGTCCGCTTCGAGCCTTTACGCCAGGAACCTTTTCGCCTTCCTGGAGATCCTCGTGGACAAGAATGCGAAAGCGTTGACGATCAATTGGGATGACGAGATCATCAAAGCGACGGCGCTCACCCGCGACGGCGCGGTCGTTCATCCAAGCTTTGCACCCAAGAGTGCAGCGTGACGGCGCGCGCGAAGAAATGCGCCGGGCGCGTCCTCGCATCACTCATTGAGCCGCGGACCTTTCGCGCAGGGAGATTGCAATGCTGATCATTCCATCTGGCACCGTCGCGGCGATTGATGCAGCCCGAGACGCGACGCGCGACCTCACGCTTGCGCAGCTCGACATCATCGCCGCCGCCTCTGGCGGAGCCGTGCACGCCGCAAGCGGCGGGACCGTCGATCCATTCACCTTCCACCTCTCGATCTTCATGCTCGCAATCTTCGTGGGCTATTACGTCGTGTGGTCGGTGACGCCGGCCTTGCACACGCCGCTGATGTCGGTCACGAACGCGATTTCGTCCGTGATCGTCGTGGGTGCGCTGCTCGCCGTAGGCGTCGCGCTCGTAAGCAACGACACGGGCCCGATCTGGGCGCGCGTTCTCGGCCTGATCGCGCTCAGCTTTGCGTCGGTCAACATCTTCGGCGGGTTTTTGGTCACCCAACGCATGCTCGGCATGTACCAGAAGAAAAAGAAGTGACCGGGCCGGAGTGAGCGATGTCCGCTGATCTCGTAGCGCTGCTTTATCTCCTCGCCGGCGTTCTTTTCATTCTTGCGCTGCGCGGGCTCTCGAGTCCCGAGACCAGCCGGCGCGGCAACCTGTTCGGCATGGTCGGCATGGCGATCGCGATTGTCACGACGCTCGCGTCCCATCCTCCCGCGGGCCTCGGCGCCTGGGGGCTCGTCGTGCTCGGACTGGCAATCGGCGGCAGCACCGGTGCGGTGGTCGCGCGTCGCGTGCCCATGACCGCTATGCCGGAATTGGTAGCGGCGTTTCATTCCTTGGTGGGGATGGCGGCGGTGCTGGTGGCGGCAGGAGCGCTCTATGCGCCGGCCGCGTTCGACATCGGCACCGTCGGCGCGATTCATACATCGAGCCTCATCGAAATGTCGCTCGGCGTCGCGATCGGCGCGGTGACGTTCACCGGTTCGGTGATTGCGTTCCTGAAGTTGTCCGGCCGCATGAGCGGCGCGCCCATCATTCTTCCCGCGCGTCACGCCATCAACATCGCTCTGGCGCTCGCCATCGTGGCGCTCATCGCCTTATTGGCCCGCACCGAGAGCCATATCGCTTTCTGGCTACTGGCCTTCGCCGCCTTTGCCTTCGGCGTACTCATCATCATCCCGATCGGCGGCGCCGATATGCCGGTGGTGATCTCGATGCTCAATTCCTACTCCGGCTGGGCCGCCGCCGGCATTGGTTTCACGCTCGGCAATTCTGCCCTCATCATCACCGGCGCCCTCGTCGGCTCGTCGGGCGCGATCCTGTCCTACATTATGTGCAAGGGCATGAACCGCAGCTTCATCTCAGTTATCCTCGGCGGCTTCGGCGGCGAGGTCGCCGGACCCGCGGCGGGCAAAGAGCAGCGGCCGGTGAAGCAGGGCTCTGCCGAGGATGCCGCCTTCATGCTCAAGAACGCCGGCAAGGTCATTATCGTGCCGGGCTATGGAATGGCGGTGGCGCAGGCACAGCACGCGTTGCGTGAGATGGCCGACCGGCTCAAGCACGAAGGGGTCGAGATCAAATACGCCATCCATCCGGTTGCCGGCCGCATGCCGGGTCACATGAACGTGCTCCTCGCCGAAGCGAACGTTCCTTACGACGAAGTGTTCGAGCTCGAAGACATCAACTCCGAATTTGCCCAGGCCGACGTGGCCTTCGTGATCGGGGCGAACGACGTGACCAATCCGGCGGCGAAGGAGGATCCCGCCTCGCCGATCTATGGCATGCCGGTATTGGAAGTGTGGAAGGCGGGCACGGTGATGTTTTCCAAGCGCTCGCTGTCGTCCGGTTACGCCGGCATCGACAACACGCTGTTCTATCGCGACAACACCATGATGCTGTTCGGCGATGCCAAGAAAATGACGGAAGAGATCGTCAAAGCGCTGTAAGCCTTAATAAGCCAATCGCCCGCGTAACTCCTCGAATGGCACCATGACGTGGGTGCGATAAGCAGGGCGGGCTTGCAGCGCGCTATACCGGCGCTCAACGTTCGGCAAGTCGGGCCGCGCGATGTCGATGTTGAAATATCGATACAGGGTGGTCCCGATCGGAATGTCCGCAAGCGAGAGATGTTGGCCGAGCAGGAATTGGCGGCCAGCCAGCATCGAGTCGATCAATCGAAAATGCTGCCCGCAGCGCCGCACCTTTTCGTCGACCGCGGCAACGTTTCGCTCAGAGGCGGGAGTGCGATAGTAACCCCAGAAGACTCCGGTGAGAAAATCCGGCTGCAGCGTGGTCTGCGACCAGTCGATCCAGCGGTCGGACAGGGAGCGCTGCGCCGCGTCGTCGCTCCAGAACCTGCCGCGGCCATAAGAGGCTGCAAGGTAGCGCAGGATCGCGTGCGATTCCCAAACGATCGTGCCCTCGTCATCGACAACAGGGACACGGCCGTGCGGGTTCATGGCGCGGAATTCCGGCGTATCGAGGCCGCCGTAAGATCCGCCTAGTTCTACATGTCTATGGGTGAGACCAAGCTCGCCGACGAGCCACATAACCTTCTGCACGTTGAAGGAGCTCTTGCGGCCATAAACGGTGAGCATTTACGTGCATCCTTCCCCTTGCGAGGCGGGCAGGCATTGCGCACCGCGTCAGGTCTTTGTGAGGACCTAGGCCTCATTTCGCAAGGATGTGATTTCCCCAACAATATTACTGACGCAAAACCTTCATCTTTCATCGACTCGCTGTGCATCGACGCGCATTTCCTCGAGCAGACTCTGCAGACTGCGCCGCAATCCATGCATTTGATCGATCAGGTGTAAGACGACCGAAATGCCTTCATCATTGACGCCGAAGTCCTCACGCAAGTCGCGAATGAGTTGCGCGCGCGCCAGATCGACGTCGGAAAACATCAGCTCCGGCTCGGTCTGCGGCGGAACGAGCCAGCCGGCTTCGATCCAAGCCTCCAGCACGTGGTGCTCCACGCGGATCCGGATCAGAAATTCCTGGGCCGAGATCATTCAAACCTCCAGATGCCGGCGGGGATTTTGGTTTTGCCCCGCTTGCCAGCGTCGTGCGAATTCCTCGAGCTCCGGATCGAGCTCCTGCGGCAGCACGATCTTGAGGGTCACGTATTCGTCCCCGTGACTCTTGTCGCTGCGCAGCGCGCCCTTGCCCCTGAGTCTCAGTACGGTGCCTGTGTTCGCGCCTTTGGGGACGGTCATGCGCACCGGGCCCGTTGGCGTTGGAACGTCAAGCTTTGCTCCGAGCACCGCTTCGGGCAGACTGATCGGCAATTCGAGGTGGATATCGTCGCCCTCTCGGGTGAAGAACTTGTGCGGCTCTACCTCGATCTCCACCAGCGCGTCCCCGGGCGGCCCGCCGCCGAGTCCCGGTCCGCCTTTCCCGCGTAGCCTTAAAACCTGCTTGTCGCGCGTGCCGGCCGGGATGACCACATCGAGCGTGCCCCCATCGGGCAGCGTGATGCGCTTGGTTGCGCCGTTTAATGCCTCGAGGAATCCGACCGAAAGCCGATAAAGCGCGTCCTGCCCACGCAGCCGAATCCGAGTCTCGCCGCCTCGCCCGAATAGATCCCTGAGGACGTCCTCCGATTCCATGAAATCGGCGAAGCCGCCCTGGGTGCTGTAACTGTGTTGCTCGGCACCCGGGCCATGGAAGTCGCGGTAATAGCGCTCGCGCGGCCGCTCTTGTCCAGCGGCGTCGATTTCGCCCCGATCGAAGCGCGCGCGCTTCTCGGCATCTCCCAACACATCATAGGCCGCGGAGACCTGTTTGAACTTTTCCTCCGCTTGCTGGTTACCGGGATTGAGGTCGGGGTGCAGCTTTTTCGCCAGCTCACGATAGGCTTTGCGGATCTCGTCCTGCGTCGCCTCCCGCTTGACGCCCAGGACGGTGTAGGGGTCCTCGCTCACGTCGCGCTCCTCGCTTGACTGGCCGTTAGGGAACGCGAGCCGATGCCGGAAATCAAGAAGCGCCGGCCCGCGGCGACAGCGCGCCGACCGGTAGTGGCATCAGAGCCTCTCGATACGTAGAATTTGCGCGTCGGCCTCCGATTTCCGGGAGCATGACCGCGGCGGATATTCGGAATGGCAAAAATGCTCGTTGGCGTGCCGAAGGAAATCAAGGATAGCGAATATCGGGTCGGTCTGGTGCCGTCGGCGGTGCGCGAACTGACCAGGAGCGGTCACGACGTCCTGGTCGAAACGAACGCCGGATTGGGAGCCGGCCTCACCGACGCCGATTACCGCTCGGTGGGCGCCGAAATCGTGCCGGACGCGGATCAGATCTATGCGCGCAGCGAGCTTATCGTGAAGGTCAAAGAGCCGCTGGCGCCCGAGCGCAAGAAGCTCAGAGCAGGGCAGGTGCTTTTCACCTATCTGCATCTGGCAGCCGACCCGCAACAAACGGCCGACCTCATGGGCTCCGGCGTCGTTGCCATCGCGTACGAGACAGTCACGTCCGCCCAAGGCACCCTGCCGCTGCTCACGCCAATGTCGGAGGTCGCGGGTCGGATGGCGCCACATGTGGGCGCGCGCTGTCTTGAGAAGGAGAACGGCGGCCGCGGCGTGCTGCTCGGCGGCGTTCCTGGCGTTCCGCCGGCCGACGTTGCAATCCTCGGCGGCGGCGTCGCGGGAAGTCATGCTGCTCTGATCAGCGCCGGAATGGGCGCGACGGTGACCGTGATCGATCGCAACCCCGACGCGCTGCGGCGCGTCGCGACCCAGCTTGGCGCTCGCGTGCGCACCGTCTTCTCCACCAGCGATGCCATCGAGACGCTATGCCGCCGCGCGGATCTCGTGATCGCCTCGGTCCTCATCCCCGGCGCCGCGGCACCGAAATTGATCACCGCCGAGATGGTCAGAGCCATGAAGCCCGGCTCGGTCATCGTCGACATCGCCATCGACCAAGGCGGCTGTTCGGAAACCTCTCGGCCGACGACGCACTCCGCGCCAACCTATATCGTTCACGACGTCGTGCACTATTGCGTGACCAACATGCCGGGCGCGGTCGCGCGCACGTCGACTTTCGCCCTTAACAACGTGACGCTGCCATTCGTCTTGGCACTCGCCGGCAAAGGCTACCGACGGGCGCTCGGCGAAGATGAGCATCTGCGCAACGGGCTGAACGTGTGCGAAGGGATAGTTACCCATCGCGCGGTTGCCGAAGCGCTAAAGCTGAAGTTTACGCCGCCACAGGCTGCGCTGCGCCTCTGAGGCTGCAAGGTCCGGTTCCGACGCGTTCATGCGTAGGCCGCGACCGTGCCCGGGCTCGCTCCGAGCCGAGCGCGATCGCCGTGCAGCGCACCGGCGGCGGTGATCCGGCCTCTCTGCGTAGAAACCAGCTTGATGCCCCGTGCGAGCGATTCGTGACCAACCCTAGGGTTTGATCAATTCCTGTAACGCCGTCGTGCTATGAGAAGGAATGAGCAATCTCAAGTGGTTCATGCTCTACGCGATCCTCGGTTATGGTGCCCTCGTCGCGCTGCTCTATTTCACCCAGCGCGCGATACAGTATTTTCCCGAGCGCTTTCGGACGGCGCCCGCCGCCGCAGGCTTGCCGCAGGCGCAAGAGGTGGTGCTCGAGACCAGCGACGGCGAGCGCGTGATCGCCTGGCACGTGCCGCCGCGCGGGAAGAAGCTCGTGGTACTCTATTTCCACGGCAATGGCGGCTCGCTGCGACTGCGCGTCGATCGCTTCCGTGACCTCACCGAGGATGGCACTGGCCTCGTCGCGCTGAGCTATCGCGGCTATGGCGGCTCGAGCGGCGCGCCAACCGAAGCGGGCCTCGTGAGCGACGCGTTGGCGGCCTATGCGTTCACAACGGCACGCTACCCGGCCGAGCGCATCGTGCTTTGGGGCGAATCGCTCGGCTCCGGAGTTGCGGTCGCGCTCGCGTCGCAAATGCCGGCCGCGTACGTCATCCTGCAGTCCCCTTTCACGTCTGCCGCGGATGTCGGGGTGCACAGATATTGGTTCGTGCCGGTGCGGCTGTTGATGAAGGACCAGTTCCGCTCGGATTTGCGCATCGGCAAGATCACGGCGCCAATACTGATATTGCATGGCGCTCGCGACGACGTCGTGCCGATCGCGTTGGCAGAGCGACTCTATGGATTGATCAACGCGCCGAAGCGGTTCGTGCGGTTTGCCGGGGTCGGGCACGAAGACTTCGGGGTGCAGGCCGTCGAGGCGGCAAAGCAGTTCATCGGCCAGCGGTGACGCACAGTGCCCGCCTGCATGGGTATGATGACACTGGTTAGCTGAGTGGTGCTGTGGCCTGCCGGTCACACACGCAAAAATTCGCAGCCTGCTTCGATCTCAACAGTGCATGTAGCCGTGCGCGTGACCAAAAGACATCCTAGGATCGATCCGGGAGAGGCGCTTCCGCGCCCCTCGCGGAGATACGAAATGGTTGAGTTCGTATCCATCTACGGCATCTGGGTGGTTGCGGCATTCATCGCGCTCGAAAGCGTGGGGATTCCGTTGCCTGCTGAGGCCGCTTTGATCGCCGCCGGATTTTTTGCCGCCAGGACTCACGGGCTCGATATTTGGTCATTGATCACCGCCGCAATCGTTGCAGCTATCGTGGGCGAGATCGTCGGCTTTTGGATCGGTAGACGATTCGGCCATCAGCTCCTGAGCCGATACGGCACGCGTCTGGGAATGACGGAAGGACGGATCAGGATCGGCCAGTGGCTCTTTGTGCGATACGGCGGCAGGTTCGTTTTTATTGCGCGATTTTTGCCGTTTCTACGCAACATTGCGGCCGTGCTTGCCGGTACGAACGCGATGGGGCAGCGGAATTTCTATTTCGCCAGCGGGACCGCGGCGGCGGCCTGGATCATCTGCTACGGTCTGGCTGCCTATCGCTTCGGCGAGGCATTCGCCGACGTAGCTTCACCGGCTGCAATCGGCTTGGGCCTCGCAGCGGCGCTGATCGTGCTCGCCGCGCCGGCGCTGATGCTGCGATACGAGAAGCGCCTGCTCGCAAAAGCGGAGTATGCATTGTCGACGCCGGCGCGGTCTCCTTCGGCCTGATGCCTGCCAGCGGCCCGGCTGCGCCGCACGGCACTACACTTGCAGATGTCGCTGCGTGATGCTCGGGTCGGCCTCCAACGTCGCCGATGTGCCCGTCCACACCACCTGTCCCTTTTCGATGATCGCGTGCCGATCGGCGAGCTTTGCAAGCGCATCGAGATGCTTGTCCACGATGAGAACGGCTTGGCCCTCCTCCTTCAAGCGCCCAAGCGACGTCCAGATTTGGTGCCGCAGCAGCGGCGCTAATCCTTCGGTAGCCTCGTCGAGGATCAGCAGTTTGGGATTCGTCATCAGCGCGCGGCCGATTGCCAGCATCTGCTGCTCGCCGCCGGATAGTTCATTCCCCAGATGACGGCGCCGCTCCGCGAGCTGGGGGAAAAAATCGTAGACACGATCGAGCGTCCATCGCGCCGCGAAGCGCGAAGCCGCAGTTGCAATCAGATTCTCCTCGGCGGTCAACGTGGGAAAGATTTGCCGACCCTCGGGCACGAGGCCGAGACCTGCTTGCGCGATCCGGTATGGGGGCAGCCCGATGAGGGATACGCCTTCGAAAACGGCACTCCCGCCGCAGGCGGGTAACAGACCCATAATGGTACGAATGGTCGTGGTCTTGCCCATTCCGTTGCGGCCGAGCAGCGCGACGACTTCACCTCCTCCGATGCTGAAAGTGATGTCGAAGAGGACTTGCGCCGGGCCATAGGCGGCTTGCAGGTGCTCGACGCTGAGCATCCCTCACTCCATCTCGTCGCCGAGATAGGCCGCAACGACACGAGGATCGACGCGCACGGCGGCGGCTGCGCCGCTCGCGAGAATGCGGCCGTGGAGCAGGACCGAGATGCGGTCCGCCAGCGCGAACACCGCAGTCATATCGTGCTCGACCAGCACGACCGAAAAACGTCCCTTGAGCCGCCGCAAAACGGCGATGAGCCGCGCGGTCTCTTCGCGGCCGGTGCCAGCCATGGGTTCGTCGAGCAGCAGGACTTTGGGCTCCATCGCAAGGGCAATGGCGAGTTCGAGCGCGCGCTTCTCGCCGTGGGCGAGTTTGCCTGCCGGCACGTGCGCGCGTTCGGCGAGACCGACGTCGCCGAGCGCGGCCATTGCCGGGCCGTTCAAGGCGGCCTCCTCAGCCGCGCGGCCGAGGAAGCGGAAGCTCGAGCCCGAGCGCGACTGCACCGCCAGCGCGACATTCTCGAGCGCGGAGAAGCGGGGAAGCACCGAGCTCACCTGGAACGATCGCGCCAATCCGAGCCTCGCGCGCGCGTCTACGGGCATGCCAGTAATGTCGCGGCCGCCGAACAGCACGGTGCCCGAGTCCGGGGCGATCAGTCCGGAAATCTGGTTGATCAGCGTGGTTTTTCCGGCGCCATTCGGCCCGATGACGGCGTGCAGCTCACGCGGCATGACATCGAGCGTCAGGTCGTCGGTGACGACGAGGGCACCGAACGACTTGCGCAGCTTTTGGAGGCGCAGCATCGGCTCAGGCACGCATGAACCTCCGCGCCAGGGCGCTCGTGAGGCCGAGGAGGCCACCGCGCGCGAACAGCACGATGAGCACCAGCACCGGTCCGAAGATCACCTTCCAGTTCTCGGTAAACGCGGACAGCCATTCCTCGGTGAGGAGATAGGCCGCAGTCCCGATCACCGCGCCGTCGAGTGAGGCCAAGCCGCCGAGCAGCACCATCACGATCAATTCGCCCGAGCGCTGCCAGGACATGTAGGCAGGGCTGACAAATTCCGCGGCATTGGCGAGCAGGAACCCGGAAAGTCCTGCCAGCGCCCCGGCGATGACGTAGGTGGCGAGCTGAAAACGATAGACGTCGAAGCCGAGCGTCGACACGCGGACGGGATTTTCCTTCGCCCCCCGCACGACGCGGCCGAAGCGTGAGGCGACAAGCGCACGGCAAAACAGATAAGTGCTGAGCAGACAGAAGAAAACGATGTAATAGAAGGCACGCTCGTTCCTCAAGACGGGAAAACCGGCGAGCGTATTGCGCGCCGCGATCGTGAGCCCGTCGTCGCCGCCGAAGGGCGCGAGCGAGCTCGCCGTAAAGAAGGCCATTTGCCCGAAGGCAAGGGTGATCATGATGAAATAGACGCCTTTGGTGCGCAGGCAAACCAGCCCAGTCAGGAACGCGTATGCGGCGGAAACGGCGAGAGCGACGGGAAGCGAGACGAGTGCATCGGTGAACCCGTAGGCCGAGAGAATCCCGACGGCATAGGCACCGAGACCGATGAAGGCCGCGTGGCCAAATGAGATCAGCGCGGCATAGCCAACGAGAAGATCGAGCGCGACCGCGGCGATGGCGAAAATCATCACTCGCGATCCGAGGCTGATGAGATAGGTGCTGCCCGTGACCGACGTCACGACCGGCAGGAGCGTAAGCACCAAGAAGATGCCTGCCGGGAGCGTTGCCGCTAGCAAACCCCCGCGGGGCCGAACGGGGGAAGCTGCAAGCGAAGCCGGCATCTCAGCGACCCTTCGCCGGGAACAGCCCTGTCGGGCGGACATAGAGCACGACCGCCATCAACAGGTAGATCAGCATCGAGGCGATGGCCGGACCTACGGTCCGTGCCGCCGATGGGCCCATGGCAAGGCGCAGGATGTCGACCGAGAACGACCGTCCGAGCGTGTCGACGATCCCGATGAGTAGGGCGGCCAAAAAGGCGCCGCGGATCGAGCCAATGCCGCCGATCACAATGACGACGAACGCGAGAATGAGGACGGTGTCGCCCATGCCGGGCTCTACCGACAGGATCGGCGCAATCATGATGCCGGCAAAGCCTGCCAGCATGGCGCCGAAGCCGAACACAATCGTGAACAGGCGCCGGATGTTGACGCCGAGCGCGGAAACCATCGCGGCATTGGTCGCCCCGGCGCGCACCAGCATGCCGGTGCGGGTATGAGCCACGAGTACGTAAAGCATCGTGGCAATCGCGAGCCCGGAGGCGATCACGACGAGTCGCCAAACCGGGTAGAGGAGGCCCTCAGTGAGCTTCACAGATCCCGAGAACAGTTCCGGCATCGGCAGGCTCAGCGGCGCCGCGCCCCACACGAGCTTCACCCCATGATTGAGGAAAAGAATGATGCCGAAGGTCGCAATGACGTGATCGAGGTGATCCCGATCGTAGAGATGTCGAAACACGACGAATTCCAGCAAAAGCCCGAACGTGAGCGTCGCGGCGAGCGCCAGCACCAGTGCGGCGAGAAAGCTGCCGGTGAGCGCATAGAAGGCGACGCCGAGATAGGCCCCGAGCATGTATTGGACGCCGTGCGCCAAATTGATGAAGTCCATGACCCCGAATACCAGCGTCAGCCCTGCGGCAATCAGGAACAACAGCACGCCGAACTGTAGCCCGTTGAGAATCTGAACCATGAGCAGGGAACTGGACATTAGCCAGACCGAATGAGGCTGCCCTCGGCTGCACCCCTTGCCGGCAATTGCGGGCAGAGGGTGCAGACGCAATGGGGCGTGCACGCTGTCCCGAACGTCGGGACCTTCACTTCATGGGACAATCTTTGGCGTGCGGATCGGCGTAGTTCTCGAATATCTTCTTGACGATCTGAGTCTCGAACTTGCCGTCAGCGCGCTTGCCGACCTTGACCAGATAGAAGTCCTGAATGGGATAATGGTTGGTGTTGAACTTGAAGTTGCCGCGTAGCGATTTGAAGTCCGCCTTCATCATCGCGGCGCGCAGCGCCTCCCGATCATCGAGCTTGCCTTTGACCTGACGCACCGCGCTGTCGATCAGGAGCGCGGCGTCGTAGGATTGGAATGCGTAGGTCGCAGGCACCGCGCCGAACTCCCTCTCGTAGGCGGCGACAAACGCCTTGTTTTGCGGATTATCGAGATCCGGCGCCCAGTTGGCGCCGCCGAAAAAGCCGAGCGCGGCATCCTGCTGTGCCGGTAGCGTCGATTCGTCGACGGTGAAGGCGGAAAGAAAAGTGGTCCTGTCGGCGAGCCCCGCTTGTCGGAACTGCTTGACGAAATTCACCCCCATGCCGCCGGGCAAGAAGACATAGATGGCGTCCGGCTTGGCCGCTGCAATCTTGGCGAGCTCTGCCGAGAAATCGAGCTGGTTGAGCGGGACGTAGACTTCATCTGCAATCTCGCCTTTGAAGAAAGCCTTGAACCCAGCCAGCGCGTCCTTCCCCGCTTGATAGTTGGGCGCCATCAGGAAAACTTTCTTGATCCCACTGTCCTGGGCATGCTTGCCCGAGACCGCGAACACCTGATCGTTCTGGTACGACGTGACGAAGAAATTCGGGTTGCATTCTTTGCCGGCGAAGTTGGAAGTGCCGGCATTGGGGCTGATCAGGATCGCGCCGCCCTCGGTCACCGGCCTCATGATCGCCGCCAGCACGTTGGAAAAGATGGGACCAACCACGAACTCGACTTTGTCACGCTCGACCAGCGCCTTCGCTTTGGTCACGGCGAGGTCGGGCTTAAGCTCATCGTCGGCCACGATCACCTCAACCTCGCGGCCGCCGAGCTTGCCGTCGAGCGTCTTGACCGCAAGGTTGAATCCGTTGCGGAGCTGCTGGCCGAGCACCGCCGGCGGCCCGGACAAGGTGGCAATGATGCCGATTTTGAGCTTCTCCTGCGCCTGCACTCCCGTAGGCCCCAGAGCGATTGCCGCGGCGGCGAGCAGGATCAGTCTCTTCATGGCCATCTCCTGTGACAATTCGGTTCGAGCGGACCAGCAGCCCGGTTCGGACGGCTGCGATCAATCCTGGCAGTCTAGGTGCGAAGTCCGTCTCCTGTGAAGGCTGCAGGTCGCTCTCCGAGCGGGCGGCCGGCCACGTTGCACCGCCATCCCATGACATCTACGCTGTAGCCGATTCATGCTTTGCCGCGCGGTACGTTCTGCTGCGGCGGGGTGCACATCAAAGAAATGGCGCACGCGGCAAGACGAGGGGAGTTCCATGCAACCGCTGACCGCAGGCATCACCAAGGCCAATACTGGTATCGACGGAATCGTATGGCAGATCCTGGGACAGACCTATGTGCCGAAGCAGGTGTCCGAGCATTCGTTCGCCTGGCATGCGACATTTCCTCCCGGCACCTTCGTGCCACCGCACATTCATCCGACTCAGGAAGAATTCATCTACATGTTCGAAGGTCGCCTCGACCTGTTGATCGACGGAAAAGATTACGTGGCGGGCCCCGGCGACCTCATTCGGCTGCCGATCGGCATCTCTCACGGTATCTTCAACAAGTCGGACCAGGCGGTGAAGTGCTTCTTCTGGGTGACGCCTACGCGCGCGCTCTACGACCTGTTCTGGGCCATCCACAGCATGAAGGAACAGAAGCCGGACGAGGTCGTCGCGCTGGCGGCCAAGCACGAAGTGGTGTTCCTGCCGCCGCCTCAGTAACCAGTGGTCAGTCAGCGTAGGTGGGCAAAATCGCGTGCCGAACTCTTGCTGCGTGCGGCACGGCACGGGCGCGATTTTGCCCACGCGTTGAGACCGAGCAACGCGCCTTTGCCCGCCCGACCTGGCTACTAATCGCTGGCCGCTAGGCGGCCTTGTTGACCTGTTCCCGCGCAAACCCTGCGGTCGCGGCATAGCCGCGCACGATGGCCTGCCGCTCCTCGAACGACAGCACGTCGTCGATACGGGTGAAGCCGTCCGGTGCCCGCTCTTCGACCGCATCGATCACGCCCTCGGGGCCGCCCTTGCGGTTCATCCGCACGATCTGCGCCGTCATCGGTAGCCGCTCCTGCTCGTACATCCAGAGCGCGTGCAGCGCGTGCTCGGCGCTACGCAACCGGTCGGCCAGACAGCGCGCATCCAGGATGGCCTGCGACGCACCGTTCGAGCCGACCGGATACATCGGATGGGCGGCATCGCCGAGCAATGTGACGCGCCCGTGCGACCAGCGCGGCAGCGGATCGCGGTCGCACATGGGGTATTCCCAGAACTCGGGCGTCGCCTCGATCAGCGCCTGCGCGTTGACGTATGGAATGCGGAAGCGCTGCACGTGCGGCATCAACTCCTCGAAGCGCCCTTTGCGCGACCAGTCCTCCTTGTTCGGCGGGGGGCTCGAGCCGTCGCTGATGCGCGCCACCACGGCCCAGTTGGTGAGGCGCCGATCCGGCCGCGTCCCCTCGGCGATCGGGTAAACGACGAGCTTTGCCGCCATGCCGCCGGCGATGACCATCGAACGGCCGGTGAGGAATGTCGGCCACTCCACGGCGCCGCGCCAGAGCATCGCTCCGTTCCAGCGCGCGGGGCCTTCGTTGGGGTAGAGTGTCTCGCGCACCGTCGAGTGAATGCCGTCGGCCCCGACCAGCACGTCGCCCCGCGCGGTCAAGCGATGCGAGCCGTGGCGGTCGAAAAAGTAGGCGCTCACGCCGGCTTCGTCCTCGCGAAAATACCCGAGACGATGGCCGGTGTGGATGCGCGCCTCGCCGAGGCGGGCGCGGACTGCCTGGTGGATGACCGCCTGCAGCCGGCCGCGATGGATCGAGAATTGCGGCACCTCGTAGCCGGCGTCGGTTCCGCGCAGCTCGCGCCAGATCTCCTGCCCGAAACGGTTGGTATAGAACAACTCGTAGGTTCGGATCCCCACCGCGTCGAGACGATCGAGCAGCCCGAGCTCCGCCAATTCCTTGATGGCGTGCGGCAGCGTGTTGATGCCGACCCCAAGCTCGCGGATGGCGTCCGACTGCTCGTAAACGTCGCAGTCGATGCCGCGGGCATGCAGCATAAGCGCGGTCGTGAGCCCACCGATGCCGCCTCCGACCACGATAACCTTCATCGCCCAACTCACGAAACCAACGCGCGCTTTTCACGATAATGGTTCGCAAAGTTCGTCCGGTGCAACGATTTTCGCTCGACGTCGTTGACGGCACCGGAGCGGCACAAGCGCATTGGCTATCCGTTTGCAGTTGCTCAGGAATTCGGCGGCTGCGCTGGGCCCGTCGCGCGCATCCGAATTCAACCTGAATCCTCAGAATTTCTAGGGCCGGCCCAAAATTTGATGCGTTGCGCCGGCGCGACTGGCGGCCCATCAACGGCCCCGAACGGAAATGCTCACATGCGCTCACTCCACTTCGCGGGCTGGCTGGCTGCTAGCGTCGTTGTTTTTACCGCGACGCCAAATGCCGCTCAGCAGATGTGCAAGCCTGCTTTGGCGGTGACGGAGGCGAGCATCTCCGAGGCGCAAAACCGGCAGAGAACATGGACTGGCGTTCTGACCGTCGATGCATCGCCGTGTTCAAGCGCGTCCGGCGAATTCGAAGTCGAGTTTACTCGCTCGAAGGAAAACGCGCCTGATTTGCGGTTTGTCCAGCGCTTCACATGAGCGTCAGGGCAAACCAAGGTGTCGCTGGACATTTGGTGGGACGAGTGGGTGCAAGATTACCGGGTTCGTCGCGTCCCGCCATGCCCATGCCGTAAGTGAAGTCTGAGCACAGTGACGGTAACGATCTGACGCCTCCGACCCCCCGTTCGTTACCGCCATCCTTTGGCGGCGCCTAAGCGGGCGTGCGAACCTTCGAGCGTCGATGGTACCCAGCGTGGCTCAATCGTGCACGCTGAAGCGCCCGTGTCGCGCGCCGGACATCAGCCGAGCGAATTGAGCCTGGCTGAGGTGAACCAGGCTCGTGTGATCGCCGCCCTCGAGATAGACCTCGGGCTGCTCCTGAATGCTGTCGTCGACGATCACGTCGAGGTCGTAGCATTCGCCGATCGCCGGAACCGCCCCGATCGCGCAGTCCGGGAACAGCCGCTCGATTTCTGTTTCATCGGCCAATTTCACATCTTCCCCGACTTGCTGCCGCAGATCCGGCAGGCGGATGTGGTGCGAGGCCGGCAGAACCGCCAGCATGTAGCCGCCGTCACGGCGCAGCACGATCGCCTTGGCGAGACGGTCGCCGGAGACACGGCAGGCTTGGGCGGTGCGCGTGGACGACATCGTCGGGTCGTGCGTGATCACTTCGTAAGTGACGTTTTGATCGAGATGCTTTTGCAGTGTGGGGGCGAGAGGCATGGCTACCCTCCATCGATGGGCATGCGATGGGCGATCTCGCACACGTGAGGGGCCTACCTGCAGCCCGACGATCACAATGCGCGGGCGCGCGGTGAGGGAAGCTTAGGCCCGATTCTGACGCGGCTCAATGTCCCAAAGTGGGCTTCGAGCGACGGAAATTTGGCGGCACGCCCTCATGCCGCAGGGCGCGGCGCGGCCTTGTTGGACCGGCTTTTCGTGCCGCCCCACAGCTCCTTGCTCGCCAGCCGTGCGCCCTCAACCAGCGCCTCGAGTTTTGCCCACATGATCTGCGGGTGCACGCGCGCGAAATACGTCACCTGCGCGAAGCCGCAGTCCGTGCTCGCGATCACGTTCTCGCGCCCGACGAGTCGCGCCAGGCGCACGACGCGTTCCGCGACCAGCTCCGGGTGCTCTACGATGTTGGTGGCATGACTGATCACGCCCGGGATCAGCACGGTGTCGTTCGGCAGTTTTAGATGCTCCCACAGCCGCCATTCGTGCTCGTGCCGTGGATTGGCAAGCTCGATGGAATAGCCGCCGGCGCGCACCTGCAAAACGAGATCGGCGATATCCTTGAAGGGAACGTCGGAGCTGTGCGGCCCCGGCCAGCTGCCCCAGCAGACGTGATATCGGATCTTTTCCCGTGGAAGCCCCTTGATCGCGTGGTTTATGATCTCGACTTGGCGGGCGAGCCAGGTGCGGTACTGCTGCAGTGTCTTGGGCGGCACCATCCGATCGTAGCTCACGGCGGCGCGCGCGTCGTCGAGTTGCACCAGCAAACCGGCATCGATGATCGTCTTGTACTCGGTGTGCATCGCATCGGCGATCGCCTGCTGGAGATCATCGTCGAGCGCATAATATTCGTTCTTGCGATCGGGAATGACGCTCGCCGGCGCCGCCACGGGCAAGAACGCTTCCACCACCTCGACGCCGTTGAGCGCATCCTTGAAGTTGTCGATGTCCTGCTGCAGCTCGGCTTGACCGGCATAAGTGATCGGCGCCACCACTACCGAGTCCATGACGGTTTCGACCTTGTCGCGCGCATCGAGCTCCGCGTAGAACTCCGCAAAACGCGTCCGGTCGACGCCACGGGCGAACGGATTGCTGCCCGTAAACGGCCGCCGCTCGAAACCGCCGAGGCGAAAGAGCGCGTATTGCGCCCAGCTGATCGCTTTTCCGAACTCGCCGTCGCTGATGACGTCGATGCCGATCTCGGCCTGCTTGCGCACGACTTCGGCAACGGATGCTTGGAGGCATCTCGCATAGGCAGTCTTGTCGAAGGGTTGGCCGGCCTCTTTCGCGGCGAGAAACTCGCGCAGCGCCGCGGGACGGATGAGGCTGCCGACATGGGTGGTGAGGATCCGATCCGTGCTGCGTTTCATTGCCGTCCTGCGCCTTCTGTCGATCGTGACTGCCGCTGGTGGATTGCAGGGTACCGCCCGCGCGCCGAAAACGACAGCGCGGGCCCGAGGCCCGCGCTGGGTCTTTAATTTCGTGCCGGCAGCGGCCGGCCGAGCGTCAATCAGAAGCTTGGTCGCCGTGGCGGGCGTGGCGCACCGCCTGCGCCGGCGGCGGGCCTTGGTTTCATGGGCAGCAAGCCTTCGCGCTGCATGCGCTTGCGCGCGAGCTTGCGCGCCCGGCGGATCGCTTCCGCCTTCTCGCGCGCCTTCTTTTCGGAGGGTTTTTCGTAATGGCCGCGAAGCTTCATTTCGCGGAAGATGCCCTCGCGCTGCATCTTCTTCTTCAGCGCCTTGAGCGCCTGGTCGACGTTGTTGTCACGGACGAGAACCTGCACGCATCGTTCCTTTGCTTCCGATGTGGCTGGTGCACCGGAGCCCGCCGATCCGCCACCGAAGCGCGACCGCGCGGGCTCCCCATGACGTGGGCGTGTAGCAGAATCAGCGTGAAGAGTCTATTCGGTGCTCACGCCTTGCCGTCCTCGGGCGCCTCCGGGACCGCTTCGCTCTGGCGTTGGCGCCAGGCTTCGAGCCGCTTGGCCACTTCGCCGTCGCCAAGCGCAAGGACACTCGCGGCGAGCAGCGCCGCGTTGATTGCGCCCGCCCGCCCGATGGCGAGCGTCCCGACGGGGACGCCGGGCGGCATCTGCACGATCGAAAAGAGCGAATCGATTCCTGAGAGCGCCTTCGATTCGACCGGCACGCCGAACACCGGAAGCGTGGTCAGCGCCGCCGTCACGCCGGGCAGGTGCGCCGCGCCGCCCGCGCCGGCAATAATGATTTTGAATCCCTGCGCTTTGGCGGATTTGGTGAAGGCGTGGTGCCGCTCTGGCGTGCGGTGCGCGGAAATGATTTTCGCCTCATACCCGATGCCCAGCGCATCGAGCGTCTCGGCCGCATGCTTCATGGTCGGCCAGTCGGACTGGCTGCCCATGATGATCGCAACTGGCTTCCCCGCCATCGACCCCTCGACACGGCCTAAAGGAAGCGGGCGATTATAGGGACGGTCCTCGGGGTGGCAAGGCGGCGGCACCCGCGCGTCGCGCCCGTTTCCGCCGTAAAAACAGGCCAATTCCGGTGCATGGCCCCCTGCGGGCCCGAGCCGGGAAACAGCCTCAGTTTCGCCAATGATATAAGTGATTGCTGCGGTGCAAATACGGGGTCGGGGGACTTCCTGTCATGCGCCGGGCCAACGCCCAGCTCCAGTGCGATTGTCGCGTCGGCGCGACGCAACGCGACTGCGTGCCCGCACGCTTTAACGGCGCGTTCATCAGACCGACTCAAAACCAAACGAGCGTGGCTCACAGGGCCAAGGAGAGCTCTCGATGAACGCGAGCCGCCTCATCGCCATCGGCCTCGTTGCGGCCGCCGGGCTTTGGATCGCATCCGGACACTTCCTTCCGCACCAGACTGCGGGGAGCCGCGCGGGGTTACCCGCGGGCGAAGGCGAAGCGAAGAAACCTTTCCGCGTCGCGGTGGCGATGACGAGCGTCGTTCCGCACAGCCGCAAGCTCACGATTGCGGGCCGCACCGAGGCCGACAAGCGGGTCACCGTGACGGCGCGCACCGGCGGCGTGTTGACCGATCTCAAGGTGAAACGCGGGATGTCGGTGCAAAAGGGCGAGATCATCGCCATCCTGTCCGATGAGGCGCGGGAAGCGCAGGTGGCGCAAGCGCAGGCCGTGGTGACGCAGAAACGCACGGAGCTCGATGCCAAACGGACGCTCATTCTCAGCGGCACGCTGCCGCGCCTTCAGCTCGTCGACCTCGAGGCGCAACTCAAGTCCGCGGAGGCCGCGCTCGCCGCCGCCCAAGCCGAACAGGACCGCGGTGTGGTGCGCGCGCCATGGTCGGCTGTCGTGCATGACGTTACAGTCGAGGTCGGGCAGGCCGCCTTCTCCATGGCCGGACGCGAAATCGCCTCGCTGGTCGCGCTCGATCCGATGCTGGCCGTGGTGGAAGTGGCCGAGCGCCAGCTCGCCGGCATCAAGGTGGACGCGGTCGCCGAGGTACGGCTGGTGACCGGCGAACGCGCGAATGGAAAAATCCGCTTCGTCGCCAAGACCGCAAGTCCGACCACGCGCACATATCGGGTCGAAGTCGAATTGCCAAACGCCGACGGCAACATTCCGGACGGCATCACGGCGGAGGTTGTTATTCCGCTGGCGCCCGTTTTGGCGACGCGCGTACCGCGCTCGGCGATTACCTTCTCCTCCTCCGGCGATCTCGGCCTGCGCGTTGTCGACGCAAACGACACGGTCGAGTTCACTCCTGTCGGGGTCATCGAGGACGAGCAGAGTTACATGTGGGTTACGGGCCTTCCCGATCGCACTCGCGTGATCGTGCAAGGACAGGATTTCGTGCGCGAAGGCCAAACTGTGGACGCCGTCGGGGTGCCGGAGCTGACCGCGGTCGCCAAATAGTGATGTCCAAGTTTATCGACTACGCCATTGGTCACGCGCGGCTCACCGTCGCGACGCTCATTTTCCTGCTGAGCGCGGGCCTATTGGCCTATGTCACGATCCCGAAGGAAGCGGAGCCGGACGTCAGGATTCCGATCATCTACGTGCAGCTCTCCCAGCGCGGCATCAGCCCGGAGGATTCCGAGCGGCTGTTGCTGCGGCCGCTCGAGACCCAGCTCAAATCGGTCGGCAATGTGAAGGAGATGCGCTCGACCGCGTTCGAGGGCGGCGGGTTCGTGTTGCTCGAGTTCGAAGCGGGCTTCGATTCCAAGTCGGCGCTGGCGGATGTGCGCGCGAAGGTGGATCAGGCCAAGCACGACCTGCCCCGCGACGTCGACGAACCGCAGGTGCTCGAGGTCAACCTCTCGCTTTATCCGGTGCTGGTCGTGGGGCTCGCCGGAGACGTGCCCGAGCGCACCCTGCTGCGCATCGCCCGCGCCGCCAAAAATGCGATCGAGCAAGCGCCCGGGGTGCTCTCGGCCGAGCTTCGCGGGGCGCGCGATGAGGCGGTGGAGATCATTCTCAATCCGATGCTGTTGGCGAGCTATGGGCTCTCGCTCGACCAGCTCGGCTCGATCACGCAATCCTTCAACATCCTCATCGCCGCCGGTGCACTCGAAGGCGAGACCGGTCGCTTCGCCGTCAAGGTGCCCTCGCTATTCGAGAAGCCGCAGGACATCCTGAAGATTCCCATCGTCGCCTCGCCCAAGGCCTCGGTGCGGCTGCTCGACATCGCGCAGGTCAAGCCCACCTTCAAGGACGCGACCTCGGTCACGCGGGTGAACGGTCGACCCGCCATGACCATCGAGGTCTCCAAGCGCACCGGCGCCAACCTGATCGAGACGGTCGACGCGGTCAAAGCGACGGTGGCGGCGCTGCAAAAGACGTGGCCGGAAGCCGTGCACGTCTCCTTCACCCAGGACAAGTCGAAAATCATCCGGCAGATGCTCGGGGATTTGCAGAACTCGGTCTTGACCGGCGTGCTGCTGGTCGCAATCGTGATTCTGTTCGCGCTCGGCTTGCGCGCCTCGCTCTTCATCGGCATCGCAATACCCGCTTCGTTCCTGGCCGGCGTGCTCGGGCTGCAGCTCGCGGGGCTGACCGTCAACATCGTTGTTTTGTTTTCGCTCATCCTCGCCGTCGGGATGCTGGTCGACGACGCCATCATCGTGTCGGAATTCGCCGAGCGGCGCATGGCAGAAGGCGTGCCGCCGCGGGAGGCCTATTCGCTCGCCGCCAAGCGCATGTCCGGACCGGTGATCGCCGCGACGGCGACCCGCATCGCTGCGTTTTCGCCGCTCCTGTTCTGGCCCGGCGTGGTCGGCCAATTCATGAAATATCTGCCGATCACGCTGATCGCGACGCTCTCGGCGTCGCTCGCGGTTGCGCTGTTCTTCACGCCGACGCTCGGCGTTCTGCTCGGCAAGGCCGCACGCGTCCCACACGAGCAGCACGCAGGCGATCGCGGGCCCTATATGCGAACAGTGCGGCTCGCGCTGCAACGGCCGGGCACGACGCTGGCGCTCGCGGCATTGCTTTTGGTCGCGGTGCTGGTTGCCTACGGAAAGTTCGGCCGCGGGGTGGAGTTTTTCCCGAAGGTCGAGCCCGATTACGGCCAGGTCATCGTGCATGCCCGTGGCAATCTCTCGCTCGAGGAGAAAAACCGCTTGGTCAGCGCTGTCGAGAAGCGCGTTCTCGCCTTCGATGGGCTCAAGACCGTGTACACCCGCATCGGCGAGCAGCCGCGCGGCATGAGCGAACTCACCGAAGACACCATCGGTGTCATCCAGTTCGAGTTCGCGGACTGGCGCAGCCGGCCGCCGGCGCATGAGATCATGGACGCCATCCGCGCCAAGACCGTCGATATCCCAGGCATCCTCGTCGAAGTGACGGCGCCGCGCGCGGGCCCGCCGACGGGCAAGCCGATTCAGGTGCAGCTCGCGGCGCTCGATCCCGCGGAGCTGCTGGCGGCTGCGAGCAAGGTTGCCGCCATGCTTAGCGCGCGCAGCGACATCCGCGATCTCGATGATGGCCTGCCGCTGCCTGGCATCGATTGGAAGATCGAAATCGACAAATCCGAGGCCGCAAAATACGGCGCCGGCGTGAACACGGTCGGCAGCGCCGTCCAGCTTGTCACCAATGGACTGAAAGCGACCGAATACCGGCCGGTCGACAGCGACAAATCGGTGGACATTCTCGTGCGGTTTCCGCCCGATCGCCGCAGCCTCGACCAGATCGACGATTTGCGCGTGCAGACGCAGGTGGGACACGTGCCGATCGGCAACTTCGTACAGCGCGTGCCGGCGCCGCGCGTGGGCTACATTAATCGCGTCAACGGGAACCGGGTGATCACGGTTTCGGCCAATGTCACCGAGGGCGTGCAGACCGCCAAGATCCAGCAGGAGATCGCGGCAGACCTCGCCAAAGCCGATCTCGGTGCAGGCGTTACCTTCAGACTCAAGGGCGAGGACGAAGAGCGTGCCAAAGCCTCGGCGTTCCTGCTCAAGGCGTTCGGCACCGCGATCTTCCTCATTTTCGCGATCCTGCTGGCGCAGTTCAACAAGCTGACCTCGGTCGGCCTGGTGCTCACCGCGGTCGTGCTCTCGACCTTCGGCGTGATGCTAGGACTCTTGATCATGGGCCAGCCCTTCGGCGTGGTGATGGCCGGTATCGGCGTCATCGCCAATGCGGGCGTGATCGTGAACAACAATATCGTGCTGATCGACACCTATGACCGATTGCGGCGCGAAGGCGTGGCGGCTTACGACGCGATCATCGAGACGTGCCGCGAGCGCGCCCGGCCCGTCGTTCTCACCGCGGTGACGGCGATCCTCGGCGTGCTGCCGATCGCATTTGGAATGAATATCGAATTCCTCTCCCGCGAGATCACGCTCGGCGCGCCGGCGACGCAATGGTGGATCAACCTCTCGACCGCCATCGTGTTCGGCCTGGGCTTCGCCACCGTGCTGACCCTGGTCGTCACGCCGGCGGCGCTGATGGCGATCGCCAATCTGCGCGAGCGGCGTCTGCGCCTCTCTGCGGCGCTGCGCCACTGGCGACTGCCGGCGTTCGGGCGGTCCTGAGACCCGAGAAGGCCCGCAGCCCGCATCAATCAGTTGCTGCTCGCATGCCGCACCTGTGATTAGCGCGGCCGATGCGGCGCACGCGACGAGAAGCGGGACGAGACGAGGGCGCTCGCCGGCCCCCAGCGTGTTCCTGTAAATTGAAGGTGACGCGGAAACTGCAGGTGGGTGGCACGCGGCGCGATTGAGAGGACAGCATGTACCGGCATATTTTGATCCCAACCGACGGTTCGGAGCTTGCCGGCAGGGCCGTGCGCCATGGATTGGCCCTTGCCAAAGCAGTGGGGGCAAAGGTCACAGCATTGACGGTGGAGGCATCTTTCGATGTCTACGCGGTTCCTGCTTCGAGGGTCTATGAGATGTCAGACGCTTTTGCCGAGCACGCCGAGCGCACCAAGGCGCACGGACAAAAAATATTGAATGGCGTCGCGGAGCAAGCGCGCGCCGCGGGTGTGGCATGCGAAACCGTGCAAATCGAACAAGATCATCCCTACGAAGGCATCATCGAGACTGCCGAGCGGAGAGGGTGCGATCTCATCGTCATGGCCTCGCACGGAAGGAGCGGGATTGCGGCAATTGTGCTCGGCAGCGTGACCACGAAGGTGCTTACGCACACCAAAATTCCGGTTCTCGTCTGTCATTGATGAAGGCAAGGAGCCTCCAATGGCGCTGCCCCACCTGCTCAAGCGCATCCGGCTCGAACTCGCTCGCTCCAAGGACTTCCCGATGGGTTCGGCGCGACACGGCTATGAATTCGTGGCGCCGCTGGATAGCAAGGCCCACATCGACCCGCAGATGTGGGAGAAATACCGAGAACACTGCGGAGTCCGAAGGTTCTGGAACGGCGCAGACGACGAGATCGGACGACTCCTGCACAAACCGGGCGGCGCGGAGCACGCTCGCTGGGTTTTCGACTACGATCCCGGTTCAACCGACGACGATGAAGCCGGGTACCGTTTCGGCGCGCATGCTTTTGTCCCGGGCGAGTATGTTTCGATTACTGACGACGAGGGCGAGTCCCATACTTTCAAGGTCGTGTCCGTTGAACCGGCCGCATAATCGAGCGAGAATGCCGGATAGCACGGACAGAACTCAGCCATGCCGCGGCGTACCTGGCGCACTGGCGCAAATCTAAGGCGCCGGTTGTACGGAATCTTAGAGCACGGCACGATCGGTGACCGGGCGGCGGTCATAGTCGGCCGGCTTATCGTGATCCTGATCGTCGTCAACCTCGTCGCGATGACGCTTGATTCGGTGCCGGCACTGCAGGCGCAATACGGTCCGCTGTTCCTTGCGATCGAACTTTTATCGCTGGTGCTCTTCACCATCGAGTACGTATTACGGGTTTGGGTGGCGGCCGAACACGCGCCGTATCGGCACGCGAGCGAGCGCAGGGCAAGATGGAAATTCGTGTCGAGCCCGTTCGGCATCATCGACCTTCTCGCGGTCCTGCCGTTTTGGTTCGCCCTCGTCCTGCCGGCCGATCTGCGGGTCTTTCTGGTCTTTCGGATGGTGCGCTTTCTCAAATTGGCGCGTTACTCGCCCGCCATGCGCTCGCTGTTGGACGCGCTCTACAACGAGCGCCGCGCCCTGTTCGGCTGCTTCGTCATCTTGCTGGGTGCGACGCTGGTGGCGGCCAGCATCATGCACGTGATCGAGGGCCATGTGCAGCCCGACAAATTCGGCACCATTCCCGACGCAATGTGGTGGGCCATCGTCACGTTGGGCACGATCGGCTATGGCGACGTGGTGCCCGTGACCGCGCTCGGACGAGTGGTCGCGTCGATCACCATCTTCGCGGGCTTGATCATGGTCGCCTTACCCATCGGCATCGTCGCCACCGCCTTCGCCGACGAGGTCCACCGGCGCGACTTTGTCGTCACTTGGGGCATGGTCGCGCGCGTGCCGCTATTTGCGGAACTTCAGGCAACGGAGATCGCCGATATCATGCGGCTCCTGCACGCGCAGCAAGTGGAGGTCGGGGACGTTATCGTCAGGCGCGGCGAGCCCGCGCATTCCATGTACTTCATCGCGGCCGGAGACGTGGAGATCGAGCTCAAGCACGAGCGCGTGCGGCTTGGGGCCGGGCATTTCTTCGGTGAGGTGGCGGCACTACATCGCACGCGCCGGTCCGCAACCGTTACCGCAGTCACGCGAACGAGCCTTCTCGTGCTTGATGCCCACGATCTGCACGTCCTCATGGACCGCGAGCCCCGCATCGCAGAGCATATCCGTGAAGTGGCGCGCGCCCGCGTGGGCGGCGACATGGTCACACGGACGGGCGACCTTGTTGTCGAAGAGCTCGACGAGGCGGAGACGATCCCTCAGTCGGCGGACAGCCGTAGTCGCTCGTGAGGCCCACGCTCGGCCGATCCACTTCGACTTAGACCAAAGTCACTCCGGTGTGACGCCCGCGTCCTTCGCCACCTGCGCCCATTTCTCGATTTCGGCCGGAATGAAGCGCGCGAGCTCATCGGGCGTGCTGGTCCAGGGCGTGATCGCGAGCGCATTCATCTTGTCTTGGGTCTCGGGCCGATTGATGAAGGCCATGAGCAGTTCATTGAGCCTGTCGATGATCGGCCGCGCGGTGCCGGCGGGGGCCACCACGGAGAACCAAGGCCTGGCGCTGTAGCCCGGCACGCCGGCTTCGGCGATGGTCGGAAGCTCGGGCATCGCTTTGATCCGCGTCGTCGTTGTCACCCCGAACGCCTTCACCTTGCCCTCGTTGATCGCCGGCATTGCGACCGCCAGATCGACCATCATCATCGTCACCTGGCCGGAGACCACGTCGGTCAGCGCCGCCACGCTGCCGCGGTAGGGCACGTGCTGTGCCTTCCCGCCGATCATCTTGAGAAACATTGCCATGAACAGATGGTGCGGCGTGGCGGCGCCAGAGGAGGCGTAGCTCAGCCCGCCATTCTTGTTCCGGATGAAGGCGATCAACTCTGGAAGTGTAGCGGCCGGCGCCTGAGGATTGGCGACGAGCGCGAACTGCGCCGATCCGACGAGACCGATCGGCGCGAAATCCTTCACGGGATCGTAGGGCGGGGACTTGTGGACGCTTGGGGCCATCGCGAGCGTCGTCACCGGCGCGACCAATATGGTGTGGCCGTCGGGAGCGGCACGCGCGGCCGCTTGCGCCGCCACGATTGTGCCCGCGCCGGGCCGATTATCGACAATGACCGGCCGTGCGAGCTTCTCCTGTAGCTCGTGCGCCAGCATGCGGGTGAGTATGTCGGTGCCGCCACCGGCGGGAAACGGACAGAGAAAGGCCACCGTGCGCTGGGGGTAATCGTCCGCGGTGGCGAGGCCAGACCAGAGCGTCAGAGCGAGCACGAGGGCTCGTTTCATGCTTTTGGACCTTGTCGCAGAGCCCGGCAAACGCCGTTGTGCAAACACACGCGCCCCGCGGATGTTACCGCGGCAAGGGCGAGCAAAGCGAGCGCGTTGTGCTCCTGTTACCTCGCGCCGCATTTACGCTTGCCGTCCCGATATGCGACACGTCGCGATGAGAATTCTGAGCACTGGTCGTCGAGGCGGTGAGAAGGGCGGCTGAATGTCGAGATACTCCGTATGGCTTGCGCTCGCGGCGGTGTTGCTGGCGCTGTCGCCGGCGGTGGGCCAGCAGCAGGAGGCGACGGATTATCCCAACCGTCCGGTCAAGATTGTCGTGAGCGTGCCGGCCGGCGGCGGGGTCGACACCGTCGCGCGAATTTTCGCGGCTGGGCTCCAGCAGCGACTAGGCCAGCCGTTCGTGATCGAGAACCGCGGGGGCGGTGGCGGCAACATCGGCGCGGAGACAGTCTATGCCGCCGATCCCGACGGCTACACGCTGCTTGCCTCGCAACCCGCGCCGATCACCAGCAACATCGCGCTCTATAAAAAGCTCAACTTCGATCCGGCCGCGCTCGAATCGGTCGCCGTCATGTCGAAGTTCCCGAACGTGCTGTTGGTGCGTCAGGATTTTCCGGCGAAGAGCGTCCAGCAGTTCATGGCCTACGCGAAAGCCAATCCGGGCAAGCTTACCTTCGCCTCGCAGGGGCCGGGCACCACCTCGCACCTGACCGCGGAGCTGTTCATGAAGCTGACCGGAACCAAAATGGTGCATGTCCCCTATCGCGGGACGGGTCCGGCGCTCAATGATCTCATCGCTGGCCACGTCGATTTCATCTTCATGGAGCTTGCGTCGGCCTACAAGCTGCACGAGGGCGGCAAGGCCAGGATTCTCGCGGTCGCGACGGACCGGCGGTTGGATCTCCTGCCGGATCTGCCGACCTTCATCGAGGTCGGCGTGCCGGGCTTCGTCTCCGACACCTGGAACGCGATCAGCGCGCCGCCCAAGACGCCGGCGCCGATCGTCTTGAAGCTCAACCGCGCGGTCAACGAGGTCATCGCCGAGCCCGAAACCAAGGCGCGCTTCCGTGCACTCAATTTGACGCCAGTCGGTGGCAGCCCGCAGGACATGGCGAAATTCAAGCGGGAAGAGACCGAGCGCTGGACCAAGGTGATCCGCGACGCCGGCATCGAGCCGGAGTGAGCGGGCAGGGAGATATCCTATTCTTCTACGACGATGGATGGATTGCCGGTGAAGGCGGATCAAACCCCGGCAATCACAGCAGTTTCGAATCTAAGCAATAATGTCGGGGGTGAGCTGGTCTTCGATATAGGAAATTCGATCGCGCAGGACGAGCTTGCGCTTTTTGAGTCGCTGGACCTGCAACAGATCGGAGCCCGGCGAGTGCTGCAAGGCGGAGATCGCGGCATCGAGATCGCGATGCTCCTGCTGCAAGCGCGCCAGTTGCTCCCGCAACTCGCGTTCTTCCTCTTTGGTCATCGCCACCGTTGATGCTTGGGCTGCCCGCAAAAGCGCCCGGCGCACGGCTTTGCGTCCAATCGCGCTCGCCCTTTCACCTAGCGCGATTTACCGCCCCTGACCACCACCCCCCGCTCGGGTGATCGCCGCGCTCTCCGAACTCGGCCCGGGTATCGATCTCGGGCAGCCCAATGGCGGCGAGCACTGCAGAGCACCACTCTCGGGCCAAGCCCGTGGCCGGGGCAAGGCTTGCTCTAAGGGGAGAAGAGTCGTTCCGCCTCACGTCTCGCGCCTTACCGACCGCCGCGAGCATGAATCATAATGCGAATTCCACATTGCTGCGCTGCACAAGCAAACCCGCTTCGAAAATGGGGCAAAATGGTGTACACTGCGGGGGTCAGGCAACGATCTGGCTGAGGAGAACCCCCCAACATGTCCATAGAAGCCCATCTTGCGGAACTGGAGCGACGGCATCGGGCCCTGGAAGCGGAAATTGCCGAGGCCCGCTCGCATCCGTCGGTCGACGATCTTCAGATCGTGCAATTGAAACGTCGCAAGTTGCTGGTGAAGGACGAAATCGCGCGCCTGCAGATGGACGGTCTCGTTCACTGAGGTTGCGTTGAGTAGCTGAGTTGCGACTCGGCCGCCGCTCCAAGCGCATCGAGGGCGGCGGCCGGTTCGAAAAAATGGGGAGGTAACGATGCGCAGGCTGTTGCGGGCCGCGGCCGCTGCCGCGGTCGTGATGGTCGTTTGTACCCAAGCGCCCGCCCAAGACTATCCGACCCGCAGCATCACTCTGATCGTGCCTTATCCGCCGGGCGGCGGCGTCGACGCGATGGCGCGCGTCGTCGCAGAGAAGCTTTCAGCCGCGGTTGGCCAACAGGTCGTCGTCGACAATCGCGCGGGCGGCTCCGGCCTCGTTGGCGCCCGCGCCTTGGTCAAGAGTCCGCCCGACGGGTACACGCTGTTTCTCGGCCATACCGGATCGATCGCGATCAATCCGAACCTCTATACCAATGCCGGTTTTGATCCGCGCAAGGATTTCGCGCCGATCGGGCTGATCGCGTCAATGCCCGTGGTGCTGCTCGCGCACCCCTCGTTCCCCGCGAAGACGATCGGCGAGGTGGTTGCCATCGCGAAGCAAGCGGGAGCCAAGCTCAACATCGGCACACCGCCGGCTGGGACCGGTGCCTATCTGACCGCCGAGCTGTTCAGATCGGTCACCGGGATCGATGCTGCGATCATCCCTTTCAAGGGCACGGCGCAGCTCACGAACGATCTCCTCGGCAATCAGGTGCCGATTGCGTTCGGCGTGCTCCCGCCAGCCCTCGGCAATCTGCAGGCCGGCACGCTGCGGGCGATCGCGGTGTTCGGCCCGGCGCGGTTCAGCCTCCTGCCCGACGTGCCGACCGCAAACGAGTCGGGCCTGCCCGGATTCGAATCGGTTTTGCACTATGGGCTGCTTGCGCCTGCAAGCACGCCGCGGCCGATCGTCGAGCGGCTCAATGGCGCGCTGCGCGCGCTGGTCGGCAGCGAGGAGGTCAAGCAACGCATCCTGGCCGAGGGCGGCGATCCTCTGACGTCGACGCCCGAGGGGTATGCCAAGGATATCGACAGCGAGGAGACGAAATGGGGCACGCTGGTTCGCAAGCTCAATTTGAAGATGGAGTGATGCGCCACGCCGTAGAAAATACGCAAAAAGGCGGGCCGCTAGGCCCGCCGTGCCGCGGACGATCGCGGCAGTCGCCATTATTTGACCGGCCGCGATTTCTTATCGGAGCAGGGGCCCAAATAGCCGACTCCTAAATCCTCATTGGTTGGAATCCAGCACGACCCAGGGTGCTGAGCGGTGCTTGGATTCCCGGATTGTGCGCGCGGCGCAGCTTGACCGAACGTCTCTATCGTGCGTGCGGTTAAACCGTGCTCGGCGCCACCGCCTCCTGATGCCACAGCAACAGGCGTCGGCGGATCAGCATCATGCCCTTGACCAGCGCATATCCGATGAACGCGATCTCCACGATGCCGGCGAAGACGCCGCGCGAATCGGCAAAACGCGAGGCGGTGTTCATGGCGCCGCCCAGCCCATACCCGCCCATGAACATCTCGGTCACGACGGCGACGATAAGTGCGATCGGAAGCGCCACCTGCAGGCCGGTTATGATCTGAGGGAGTGCCGCCGGTACGGCGATCTGCCAGAGCAGTTCGCGCTCCCCTGCGCCCATATTGCGCGCCGACCACAACAGCTCGCGCTCGACACCGCGGATGCCAACGACCGTCGCCGTGACCACCGGAAAGATGGCCTCGACCGCAATCATCGTGATTTTGGAAACATCGTAGACGCCGAGCCAGAGCATGACGACCGGCAGGAATGCGATCTTGGGCATGGGAAAGCCGACCGAAATGATCGGATCGAAGAACCAGTTGATGAGCCGGTTGCGGGAAATTCCCATCCCCAGCGCAATGCCGGCGATGGCTCCAATCGCGAAGCCGCTCAACGCGCGATAGAGCGTCACAGCGGTGTTGAGGAGGAGGTCGCCGGCAAAGAGATCGTGCCAGACGCGCTCCAGCACCGCGCTGAGCGCCGGCAGCATATAGGGCGTGAACGCGCCCGAGCGCGCCGCAAGCTCCCAGGCGAGGGCGAGCGCGAGGATGGAAAACACCCGCGCAAAGCCCCAAGCAGCGGTCCGCAGCCAACGCGAGGCCGAAGGCTCGCGCGCCAGTTCAGCCAAGGGGCCGCCCGCCATGCCTATTCCTGCCACCGCAGGATCCTTTGCATGACGCCGAGGTAGATCCGGTCGGCCACGAAACCCAGCAATGCCACCGTAAGGACCACGGCGAACATCGCGTCATAGGTGCCGCTCGCGCCGAGGAAGCCGATGAGATAGCCCAAGCCCTCGCGCGCCGCGATCAGCTCGGAGCTGACCAAGAGAATGAAGGAGAGCGCAAGCGCAGTGCGGATGCCGTTGAGCAGTTCGGGCATCGCGCTCGGTACAACCACGTCCCACAACATGCGCAGCCGATTCGCCCCCATGCTACGGGCGGACCAGACCAGCACCTGCTCGCTCGAGCGCGCGCCGTTGAACGCGCCGATCGTCACTGGCAGCATGCAGCCGAGAAAGATCAGCAGGATTTTCGAGCCGTTGCCGAATCCGAGCCACAGCACGGTGACCGGGATCAGCGCCGACTTCGGCATCGGATAAAACATTTCCACCAACGGACTGAGCAGCACGTTAACCGGACGCCACCAGGCCATGAAAATGCCGAGCCCGGCCCCGATCAGGATCGCCAGACTGAGCCCGGCGCCGGCGCGCCACAGCGACGCCGCACCGTTGCTGACGAGTTCGCCGTCCTTGAGGAGCTCGATCCAGGCTGCGACCACGGTGCTTAGCGGCGGCAATGCCAGCGTGGAGATCATGCCGCTGCGCGCGCCGGCTTCCCATGCCAGCGCAAGCAAGAGGAGCGGAAGATAACGCAGCAGTGCTGGCTTCATGCAGCTATCCGCAAATCTCGGTCATGATCGCCACGACGGTCGTGCGCCATCTGCTCACCCCTGACGTGCGCCTTGCGCTTTGATCGCCTCGATGCGCACCAAGTTCCAGATTTCGTCGACCTTGTCGATGAAGCGTTGGTTCTTGAAAATCGCTGGATCGCTCTTGTCGAATTTGGTGTCCACGATCGCGATGATCCGGCCTGGCCGCGCGGACATCACCGCCACGCGGTCGGCGAGATAGACCGCCTCCTGCACGTCATGGGTAACGAAGATCACGGTTTTCGGGGTGCGTTCCCAGATGCTCAGCAGCTCGGACTGCATGAGTCCGCGGGTCTGCGCGTCGAGCGCGCCGAATGGCTCGTCCATCAGCAGGATTTTCGGGTCGAAGGCGAGCGTTCGCGCAATTGCGGTGCGCTGCCGCATCCCGCCTGACAGTTGCGACGGATAGCTGTCTTCGAAACCGGTGAGCCCGACGAGATCGATGAAGGATTGCGCCCGCCTCTCGCGCTCCTCCCGTGCAAGCCCCATCCGCTCCAAGCCGTAGAGGACGTTGGCGCGGACCGTTTTCCACGGAAACAACGCGAAATGTTGGAAGACAATACCGCGATCCGGGCCCGGTGCACCGATCGGCTTGCCCTCGACAAGAATTCTGCCGGTTTCCGTGGGCAAAAAGCCGCCGATCAGATAGAGCAACGTCGACTTGCCACAACCCGAGGGCCCGAGTAACGCAACGAACTCACGCGCAGCTATATCGAGTGACACGTCCTCGAGCGCGAGCACCGGGCGGCCAGTGGGGGGCCTATAACAATGGCTCACGCCATCGATGACGATTTGCGCCTGCGCCATTGTCTGCAGCCCGTGCCCGCCCGATTTGGGTTAGGCTAGCGCAGTTTCATTGTGGTTGTGAAATCGATCGAATGAAAGTTGCAGGCGCGGCGAAATCATTCGTGCCTAGTGCTCCTCCTGTTCTTCTATCGGCGAGTAAACCGATTTAGCGCACCGGCGTCAGCAACGGCCGGCCCGCAAAATGCGCGCTGAGATTGTCGACCATGAGTCGGCCGATTGCGGCGCGGGTCTCTACGGTACCGCTGCCGTGATGGGGTTGCACGATGACGTTGGACAGCTTCAGAAGTTCGGGTGAGGGGTTGGGCTCGGTCTCGAACACGTCCAGCGCCGCATGGCCGAGACGGCCTCCGGCGAGCGCCGCGACGAGCGCCCGCTCGTCGACGACGCTGCCGCGCGCAACGTTGATGAGCGTGCCCTTGGGACCGAGCGCGTCGATTACGGCCGCGGAGACGAAATGGCGGGTCTCCGGCCCGCCCTTGCAGGCGACCATCAGATAATCGCTGCGCCGCGCCAGCTCGACGGGATCGGCAACGTACTCGTATGGCGCATCCGCTTTTCGGCGCGGCCCGCAATAGATCACATGCATGCGCAACGCGGCGCCGCGAACCGCAATCGCGCGGCCGATGCCCCCGAGGCCGAGCACGCCCATGGTTTTGCCGCCGACGCTGCGACCGAGCCGGATCGGACCCTTGCTGGCCCAGCTGCCGTCACGCACGTAACGATCCGCGAACAGGATTTGTCGCGCGGAGGCGAGCATCAGTCCGATGGCGAGATCGGCCACTTCGTCTGTGAGGATGCCAGGGGTATTTGTCACCGGGATATTGCGCGCACGCGCCGCGGTAAGGTCGACGAAATCGGTCCCGACGCCGAAAATGGCGATCACTTCGAGCTTCGGAAGCGCCGCGATGAGCGCCCAGTCGACGCCGTGGTTGGCCTCGGTCGCGATC
>DATNNX010000082.1:0-2277 GCA_035601615.1 Xanthobacteraceae bacterium | reverse complement strand
GCTTGCGTCGTTGCTCATCCTCGCGCTGTTCGGGCGCTTGCGCGTTGCACAGGGCGAAGGATTCGAGCATGTGCACGGCCTCGTCGAAGCCACCAAGCGAGCCTTCGCCGTGCGCGACCGAGTGATCACGGATCCCGATCGCAAGCCGCATCTGGTCGAGCGCTATCTCGCGGCGCCGTTCCTCGACCGTGAGGCTTTGGCGATCGATCGCCACAAAGCCGCACCTTGGCAGCCCCCCGCCGCGAGCGGGGGCACCGTCTGGATCGGCGCCGCCGATACCTCGGGTCTTGTCGTGTCCTACCTCCAGTCGCTCTACTGGGAATTCGGCTCCGGGGTCGTGCTGCCCAGGACCGGCGTGCTGATGCAGAATCGGGGCGCGAGCTTTTCGCTCGATGCCGGCGCCTTGAACGCGCTCAAGCCGGGCCGGCTGCCATTCCACACGCTCAATCCGGCGCTCGCGGTGCTCGCTGACGGCCGCGTGATCGCTTACGGGACCATGGGCGGCGATGGCCAGCCGCAGACGCAGGCTGCGGTATTCACGCGTCACGTGCGCTACCGGATGCCGCTCGCGCGTGCGATCGAGGCCCCGCGCTGGCTGTTGGGCCGGACCTGGGGCGCGGCCCACGGCAATTTGCGCTTGGAAGCCGGTTTCGAGGATGCGCTTCTCGAGCGCCTGCGAGTGGCGGGCCACCCGGTCGAAGTGCTGCCGGAGCCGCATTCCGACCTCATGGGTCATGCCGGCGCGGTGGTGCTCCACCCGGATGGCACGTTCGAAGCCGGTCATGACCCGCGCGCCGACGGCGGTGCGGCGGGGACGTAGATTTCACGTTACTTTGCACTGACTTGGGGCGTGCGCGCCTACTTTCTGCCGCAGTCCGTGATATCGTGCCGCCAATCCGTCCGCAGGAGCTTGGCCAGCGCATCGATGATGCACCGTCCCCTCATTTGCGCGTTTGCAACAGGTGTGGCTCTCGTGATCGCGACCGCAGCGGCGCGCGCGCATCCTCACATCTGGGTGACCGTCAAGAGCGAGCTCGTCTACGCACCCGACGGGACCCTGACCGGCGTTCGCCACGCCTGGACCTTCGACGACATGTTCTCCGTGTTCGCCACCCAAGGCATCGAGTCGAAGACGAAGGGCGAGTTCACCCGCGAGGAGCTGGCGCCGCTTGCCGAGGTCAACGTCACCTCGCTCAAGGAATACGACTACTTCACCTATGCCAAGGCGAGCGGAAAGAAGGTCGAGTTCGAGGACCCGCAGGCGGGCTATTATCTCGACTTCGATCCCAAGGACACGGTGCTGACGCTGCACTTCACGCTTCCGTTGAAGGCGCCGGTCAAGGCCAAGGACCTGACCCTCGAGGTCTACGATCGGGAGTTCTTCGTCGACTTCAGCATCGCCGAAAAAGATCCGGTCAAGCTTGTCGGAGCACCCGCGCACTGCAAGCTCTCGATCGGGAAGCCGCAGGAAATGAGCGCCGCATTGACCCGACAGCTGAACCAACTTGGTGCCGACCAGCGAGATCCCTCGCTCACCATTGGGGCTGAATACGCGAACAAGATTTTCGTGAAATGCCCGTGAAAAGTATCTGCGGCCGGCGACCGATCGTTCATCTCGCGTTGCTGACCGCCGTCATCGCTGGCCTTCTGTTGGCAGCCGGCGTGGTCGACGCCGCATTCGCGCAGGCGAGCCCGTTCGGCGCGCCACGCGCGCCCGCGCCGGCCGTGCCCGTGGGGGGCGTGCTGGGTTGGATCTTCGCCAAGCAGGCGGAATTCTATCGCCAGTTCTCCGGCCTGATCCGTGCCGCCAAGGCCGACGGCAGCGCGGTCTGGAGCCTGGTCGGGCTGTCGTTCCTCTACGGCATTTTTCACGCCGCTGGTCCTGGTCACGGCAAGGCGGTGATCTCGTCATATATCGTCGCTAACGACGAGACCTGGACCCGCGGCGTGGTTCTCTCGTTCGCGTCGGCGCTGTTGCAGGCGCTTGTCGCGGTGTTGGTGGTCGGGATCGCGGCCGTATTGCTGAGCGCGAGCGCGACGACCATGGGGCGTGCGGTGAACGCGATCGAGATCGTTAGCTATTCGCTCATCATCCTCATCGGATTGAGACTGCTATGGGTGAAGGGGCGCTCGTTTCTGTCGCTTCTGCATACGCTCCACCGCCCCGCGCCTCTGGGCGCCGCCGCGACGCTGCAGCCCCACGATCATGCGCACCATCACCATCATGGTCACGACCACGCGCACCACGCGCATGGCGATGCGCATCATCATGAGCAC
>DATNNX010000081.1:0-2052 GCA_035601615.1 Xanthobacteraceae bacterium | reverse complement strand
GGATGTGCGCGATCGCAGCACCGGCACTCACGGCGTCGATATATTGCTGCGCGACGGCGCGGATGTCCTCCTGCGGCGGGCATAGATGGTTGTGCGGGTAGGACGTGCGCGAGTCGCAGGCGACCGTGATGATCAGCTTTTCCATCGGTGCTCTCTTGCTGTCATGCGCGGACTTGACCTTCCATCTTTTTCGCAAGAAGGATGGGTTGCCGGGTCAAGCTCGGCAATGACATTAGTAGTTACCATCTCACCTTAACAATCCGGTTCGAGCGAGCAGCCTCCACGATCGCGTCGAACACCGACATCCCGTGCAGCACGTCCTCGATCGGCACCGGGTAGGGCTTGCGCTCGCGGATCGCGCGCGCGAATGCGGTGAGCTCCGCGTTGAGTATGTCGAAAGCAGCGTGCTCGTGAATCTCGTCGGGCGGCGGTACCACCGCTCCGGTCGGCGGCTCGTCCGATATCGGGACGAAGCGCAGCGTCTGCAGGTTGGGCCTGGAAATCTCCGCCAGCCCCTTGCTGCCGTAGAGCGTGAAGGAAAAATTTGTTGCCGTGGCGACCGAGCAGAAAATCAACCCGCTCGCGCCGCCCTCGAAGCGCAGCATCACCGTGGTCGTGTCATCGCTGGAACCGGGGAGAGTGCGCGCGGTCACGCAGCGCACGTCACGCACCCGCCCGGCGAGTTCGATCATGTGGTCGAGCGCGTGCACGCCGACCGCGGTCAGCGCCCCGCCGGGCGCCTCCTCGGGCGCGGCGCGCCGATTGCCCGGTGTAATGAACTGGGCCGTGCTGGTGGTATGCTGCGCGACCATCGCGACCACGCGACCAAGCCGTCCCTGCGCGAGCCGCCGTCGCACCTCCACGATCGAGGGATGGAAGCGCCGGCAATAGCCGACCGCCAGCACGACGCCGGCTTTGCGCGCGGCCGCGACCGCCCGATCGGCGCTGGCGCGCTCGAGCGTGATCGGTTTTTCGACATGGATGTGCTTGCCCGCGGCGGCGGCCGCGACAATCTGTGATTCGTGCAGGCTGTGCGGCGTGGCGAGCACGACCGCATCGATGTCGGGATCGGCCAAAAGCTCCTCGTAGCTGTCCACGAGCGGCACGCCCTGTGCGCGGCAGAAATCTTCCGCCGTCGCGCGCGTGCGCGTGTGGCCACGCACGAAGGATAGTTCTGCGCTCTTGCCCTGGACCGATGCGACGAGTGAGCGTCCCCAGCGCCCCAGTCCGACGATGGCGGCACGAATCATGAGAGCATCGTTCGCGCTACTGAATCTTCAGCCCCGCCTGATCGATGATCGCCTTGTACATGGGAATCTCGCGCGCAATGCGTGCGCGGAAAACTTCCGGCCCCTCGGCCACGACTGGGAGGCCCGCCTTTACGAATTTCTCCCGGGTATCGGGCCGGTTGAGGATCAGGGTGAGTTCTTTTGCCAGCCGGTCGATGACCGCCTGCGGAGTTCCGGCCGGCGCGAAAATGCCCTGGAACGTGTCGGAAACGGCGTCTTTTACCCCCAGTTCATCCAGCGTGGGAACGTTGGGGAGTTCGGGCCAGCGCTCCTGCGACGTCACGGCGATGGGAAGCAGCTTGCCGGCATCGATTGCCCCGATCAACGAACCGATATTAGCCGTGTAGAGATCCACTTGGCCGGCGAGCGCCGCCGTGGTGGCCGGTCCCGCGCCCGCGAACGGAATGTGCTGCATGCTGATGCCGGTCCGCAGCTTGAGCACTTCGCCGGCGAGATAAGGCGTCGTGCCGGCGCCCGGGCTGGTCCAGTTGAGCTTGCCGGGATTGGCTTTCGCCTTGGCGATCAGCTCGGGCATGGTCTTGATGTCCGACTGCGCCGGAACGACAAGGACGTTGGGCGACGCCCCGATCACCATCACCGGGACAAAATCCTTGTACGGATCATACGGCGCCTGAGCATAGAGGCTTGGATTGACCACGTAGGCGCTCGAGCACACGAGCAACGTATATCCATCGCCGGCGGCGCGCGCCGCCGCCCCAATTCCGATGTTGCCGCCGGCGCCACCGCGGTTCTCGACGATCAC
>DATNNX010000080.1:0-3738 GCA_035601615.1 Xanthobacteraceae bacterium | reverse complement strand
CAAGTCCGGATAGGCGTTGGGCCGGCAGCGCGGTTTAGCCCGGGTTTGGCTCAAGCACAGAAGGGTGCCTCGTCGATGGGCAAGACTAAGCGCGCCAAGCTCGTCATCATCGGTTCGGGCGCTGCCGGCCATACGGCCGCGATCTATGCCGCCCGCGCGATGCTCGAGCCGATTCTGATCCAAGGCATCCAGCCCGGCGGACAGCTCACCATCACCACCGACGTCGAGAATTATCCCGGCTTCGCCGACGTCATCCAGGGCCCCTGGCTCATGGAGCAGATGCAAAAGCAGGCCGAGCATGTCGGGACCGAGGTCGTTGCCGACCATGTGAACAGAGTCGATCTCGGCCAGCGGCCGTTCCGAATCGAGTGCGATTCCGGCGATCACTACCTGGCCGACAGCGTAATTATTGCGACCGGCGCACAGGCGCGCTGGCTCAAGCTGCCGTCGGAGCAGAAATTCAAGGGCTACGGCGTGTCCGCTTGCGCCACCTGCGATGGCTTCTTCTATCGCGGCAAAGAGGTGCTGGTGATCGGCGGCGGTAACACCGCGGTCGAGGAGGCGCTGTTCCTCACCAATTTCGCTGCGAGCGTCACGGTCGTGCACCGGCGCGATACTTTCCGCGCAGAAAAGATTCTGCAGGATCGTCTGTTCAAGAATCCGAAGATTTCCGTGATCTGGGACACCGTGCTCGACGAGGTCGTGGGCGAGGAGAACCCGCTGAAGGTGAAACGCGTCATTCTGCGCAACGTCAAAACCGGCGCGCGCAGCGAGCGCACGGCGGACGGCGTATTCATCGCCATCGGCCACACCCCCGCCTCCGAGCTGTTCATCGGGCAATTGGACATGAAGCCTTCGGGCTACATCAAGACCGCGCCGTTCTCGACGGCGACCTCGGTGCCGGGCGTATTCGCGGCCGGCGACGTCACCGACGACATCTATCGGCAGGCCGTAACCGCTGCCGGCCAGGGCTGCATGGCGGCGCTCGAAGCCGAGCGCTTCCTTGCGCTGCAGGGCGAGGCGGAGCCCGCCGTGGCGGCGGAGTAAAGGCCGTGCGCAAATGAGCATGGATTGGGACAAGCTGAAGGTTTTTCACGCCGCCGCCGAGGCGGGCAGCTTCACGCATGCCGGCGAGCAACTCGGCCTCTCGCAATCGGCCGTGTCGCGGCAGGTGTCGGCGCTCGAACAGGAACTCGGCGTCTCGCTGTTCCACCGCCATGCGCGCGGGCTCATTCTCACCGAGCAGGGCGAGCTCCTTCACCACACCGCCCACGACGTGTTCATGAAGCTGGAAGCCGCGCGCGCGAAGCTGACCGACAGCCGCGAGCGGCCCAATGGCGAACTGCGGGTGACCACGACGCCGGGCATCGGCGTGCATTGGCTCACCCCGCGATTGGGCGAGTTCATCGAGCTTTATCCGGATGTTCATGTCACGCTCATCACCACTGACGAGGAACTCGACCTTGCGATGCGCGAGGCCGATGTGGCGATCCGGCTGCGACTGCCGACACAGCCCGACTTGATCCAGCGCAAGCTGTTCTCGGTACGCTTCCATGCTTACGCCTCGCCGGAATACATCAAGCGCTTTGGCACGCCGCGCGCGCTGGATGAACTCGACAACCATCGCATCCTGCTGTTGGGCGGCAGCACGGTTCCAAACTATCTCGAGAACCGGCGCTGGCTGACCGAGGTGGGGCGTAACGGCAAAGGTCCACGCACGCCGGCGCTCACGATCAACAACGTGCTCGGTGTTCTGCGCGCCTGCCAGCGCGGTATCGGTATCGCCTTGTTGCCGGACTATCTCGTGGAGGAGAATGGCGGCCTGGTGCAGTTGTTCGGCGAGTCCGACACGATCGCGCTTGATGCCTATTTCGTCTACCCGGAAGAACTCAAGACGGTCGCGCGGGTGCAGGTGTTCCGCGACTTTCTTGTCGCCAAGGCGCAGCGCTGGCACTTTTAGGCAACGCGCGCGCTGCGCCGCGGGAGCAGCGACCCAGAGTCTGGCCCAACCGGCGGCCGCATGGCTGGCATGCAAGCCTTTGCATTGTGTGAGAGAATCGCCGCGGCATACTGCGCGTCACTGGCGGCAGGCGGTTGCCCATCCTCCCAGATTGCAATCGTAGCGCCGTCAGCTGTTCCCCTCTGGAAGGTGATTGTCGGCCCCCGCGCCGACAAACTACAACCGGACCCGCAAGGGTCCGGTTTTTCTTTGGGCCTCGCTTTGAGCGAAGGCGGCCTGCTTGCCCCTGTATAGGCGGGCGCTTGCGCGCGTGCCTGCCGCGCACTACTTTGTTCCTGTTTTGAAAACTTTACGGAGGGCGACCAATGGCGTGGACAACCCCGAGCCTCGTTGAGATCTGCGTCGGCCTCGAGATCAACGGATATTTGCCGGCCGAGTTCTGATTCGGCGCATTCGCGTCGATCCTGAATGGGACGACTGACCGTCCTTGTGCTAGGGTCGGCGGCGGGGGGAGGTTTTCCGCAATGGAATTGTCGCTGCCCGACATGCCGCTTGGCATGGGCGGGCGATGCGCGCGTGCGGCCGCGGACTCAGGCAAGTCTTGCGGTCACCGCCGACGGGGAAAATTGGTTATTGATCAATGCGTCCCCCGACCTTCCCCAGCAACTGCGCCAAACCAAGCCGCTCCATCCGCGCGGTGAGACGCGTGGAAGTCCGATCAAAGCGGTGCTGCTCACGGGCGCCGAAATCGATCAGGTCGCGGGCTTGCTGAGCCTGCGGGAACGCGAACCCTTCCTGTTATGCGCCACCGCGGTCACGCTCGCCGCGCTCGCGGAGAATGTGATGTTCAGCGTGTTGGCGCCCGACGTGGTCAGACGCAAGACTATTGTTCCCGCAGCGCCGCTCGTTTTTCCAGGAGGATTGCAGGCGCAGCTGTTTACGGTGCCGGGCAAAGTGCTGCTCTATCTCGAAGGCGACAACCTGGAAAGTGCGAGCGAGACTGCGGGTAATGTCGGCGTCGAGCTTCACGCTGACGACGCACGCATGGTCTATATCCCCGGCGTCGCGGCAGTGACCGCGGCGATCATGGCCAGGATCAAAGAGGCCGACGTCGTCTTTTTCGACGGCACACTCTTTCGCGATGATGAGATGATCGCGACCGGAACCGGTGCCAAGACCGGCCGTCGCATGGGTCACATTCCAATCGACGGAGAAGACGGGTCGCTCGCCGCGCTCGACGGCATATCCGGCCGGCGCATCTACGTGCACATCAATAACACCAATCCCGTCCTGGTCGCGGGCTCCCCGGAACGCGTGCAAGTGGAGCGAAAGGGTTGGGAGATTGCCGAAGACGGAATGGAGATCGCGCTGTGAAGCCGATGGCGCCGTCCGAGCTCGAGGCGCAATTGCGCGACATCGGCGCGCGCCGCTATCACCGCCTACACCCGTTTCATGTGTTGCTGCACGGCGGTCAGTGCACGAAGGGCCAAGTCCAGGCCTGGGCGCTCAACCGATACTATTACCAGGCGATGATCCCGCGCAAGGACGCGAGCCTGATCGCGCGATGCAACGAGTCCGCCCTGCGCCGGGAATGGCGGCGCCGTCTCGTCGACCATGATGGCGAGAGCGAAGGCGACGGCGGGATCGCGCGCTGGCTCAAGCTGACCGACGGGCTCGGCCTCGACCGCGACTACGTCGTTTCGCTGGCGGGATTGCTTCCGGCCACCCGATTTGCGGTCGAGGCTTATGTGCATTTCGTCCGGGAGAAAACGCTGCTC
>DATNNX010000079.1:0-2008 GCA_035601615.1 Xanthobacteraceae bacterium | reverse complement strand
CTACGAGCAACGGGCGCCGGCTCTACGCGGCAGCCAGCTGGACCCCTACAAGAGTCAGATCGTCCGCTGGCTCGAGGCGCATCCGTTGAGTGCCCAGCAAATCTTCCAGCGTCTGCGGGAAATCGGCTACAGCGGCGGACTGACCACCGTCAAGACCTACGTGCGCCGCGTCCGGCCGCCCAAACAGAAGGCGTATTTGAAGCTCAGCTTCGCCAAAGCGGAATGCGCCCAAGTGGACTGGGGCGCATACGGTTCGATCGGCGTCGGCTCGACGCGCCGGCGACTGAGTTTTTTCGTGATGGTGCACTGTTACTCGCGCCAGATGTATGTCGAGTTCACGGTGTCGCAAACCATGGAGCACTTCTTGGGCTGCCATGAACGGGCCTTCGCAGTGCTCGGCGTGCCGACCAAAATTATGGTGGATAACCTCAAGTCCGCCGTGCTGCGCCATCTCGCCGGGGTCGCGCCGGTGTTCAATCCGCGCTATGTCGATTATGCGCGCCATCAGGGCTTTCAGATCGTGGCCTGTAACAAAAACGCGGGCAATGAGAAGGGCCGCGTCGAGTCAGGCGTGGGCTACGTGAAAAAAAATCTCTTGAACGGCGCGCAGTTCATCGACTTCTCGGCCGTCAATCCCGCTGCGCAAGTCTGGCTCAACGAGATCGCCAATGTGCGCATGCACGGCGAGACAAACCGGCGCCCGGTCGATCTGTTTGCCGAAGAGCGCGGGTTGTTGAGAACTCCCAACCCCAACCCCTATGACCTGGCGCGGGTGCTCACTCTACGTGCTTCCCCGCAGTTCCGCATCGCTCTCGATGCCAACCGCTACTCGGTGCCGGCCGAGTTCGCCAACCGCCGAGTCATCGTGAAAGCCTATCCCGAGCGGGTCTGTATTTATCATCAAGACCGGCTCATCGCCCGACATGTTCGCAGCTTCGATCGGCGCCAAGACATCGAGGACCCGGAGCATCCGAAGGCACTCCTCGAGCAGCGCAAGAGCGCCCGGGAGCAGCGCCTGGTATCGCAGTTCCTGGCGCTCTCGAGCCAGGCGCCGGCGTATTACGAGGGTCTCGTGGCGCGACGCTTCAATGCGCGCGAACACCTACGCAAAATCCTCGCCCTCGCCGAGATCTACGGCAAGGAGGCTTGCTGCCGCGCGCTCGACGATGCGCTCGCCTTCAACGCCTTCTCCAGCGAATACATCTCCCATCTGCTCGAGGCACGGGCGCGCTTGAAGTGCGGCCCCGTCAGTCCGCTCAGCCTGACCCGCCGCGCCGACTTGCTGGAGCTTGAGCTGCCGGAACCGGACTTATCCATCTACGAGGTCAACCACGATGAGTGACGATGATACAACCCGCACCGACGAGAACGCCCCGGGAAATGACTCGTTACATCAGCTGCTGCTGCGCTTGCAGCTGCCCTTTGTCCGCGACCATTACCATGAGCTGGCACAAACAGCGGCCGAACAACGATGGGCACATCTCGAGTACCTGCAGCGCTTGATCGAGGGCGAGGTCGCGCGCCGTGAGGACAAGAGCCTCGCCCATCGCATCCGCAGCGCGCGCTTCCCGCTCACCAAAACTCTCGATCAGTTCCAGTGGAACTGGCCGAAGAAAATCAACCGGCCGCAGATCCAAAATCTGTTCCGCCTGAACTTTATCGAGCAAAAAGCCAACGCCATCTTCCTCGGTGGTGTTGGCCTCGGGAAGACACATCTGAGCATCGCCCTCGGCCAGGCCGCTTGCGTGCGCGGCTACTCGGTGCTGTTCACCACCGCCATCGACATCATCCATACCCTCTCGGCCGCGGCCGCCACCGGCTGCCTGAAGCGCACCATGCAGCGTTATCTGAAGCCACGGCTGGTGATCATCGATGAAATCGGATACCTCCCGATCGACAAGCTCGGCGCCGATCTGCTGTTCCAAATCATCTCCGAACGTTACGAACGCGGCGCCATCCTCATGAGCACCAACCGCGCCTTCAAAAAATGGCCTGAGATCTTCAATAA
>DATNNX010000078.1:0-2732 GCA_035601615.1 Xanthobacteraceae bacterium | reverse complement strand
CCGCGCCGCCGCCAGCAGCGCTTGCAGCGCTTCGATATCACAGGCAGCTGAGGTGCGGTGTTGCTCACGCGCGGAACTGAATCAGATTCGCGCTGTGATCAGGCCATGCACAGGATGATTCAAAACGTCGCAGTGCTCAGGACGTCGCCGTCGGCTGCGCAACGTCGCGGGCGTACAGCCGCGACCAGTCCATTCCATCGACGAGCGCAGCAAGCTGCGATGCGGTCACTCGCATCACGCCGTCGCTGATCGGCGGCCAGCGGAAGGCCCCGTGTTCGAGCCGCTTCCAGAACAGCACCAGACCGGACCCGTCCCAGGCCAGGATCTTCAGGCGATCCGCACGCTTCGAGCGGAAGATGAAGATCGTCCCAGAGAACGGATCGTGCTTGAGCTGCTCGCGCACCAGGGCGGCGAGGCTGTCGGCGCCTCGGCGGAAGTCCACCGGCTTGGTGGCCACCAGCACCCGCATGCCAGCCGGAACGGCAATCATGTCGCCGCTTTCACGGTGCGCAGCACCGTCTGCAATGTCGTGGCATCGGTCCCGGGCGGGATCCGAATGGTCGCACTGCCGATCACGATCTCAATCGTTGGCGGCCCGCTGAGCCTGGCCGGCGCAAGGGGCGCCTCAGCGCCGAGCTGTGCTGCCTCCACGATCACCGGCGCAAAAGCTGCCCCGCTCTCATCAGCCTCGTGTTCCGCCCGGCGCTGCGCGGCCCGGCGCCATCCGAACAGCTGCTGCGGCGTCAGCCCGTACCGACGCGCAATCGCCGACACCGTCTCGCCGCTCTGATAGCTCTCGGCGATGATCCACCCCTTCTGCTCCGCGCTCCAGGCGCGGCGCCGTCCAGTGCCGGTAAATACCTCCAGCCGGCGCACCGGCTCCGGCTTAGATTTGTCTTTCGACGCGCAAGACCGGGGGGCCTGTCCAAGCTGGGGAGGGGGTAGCGCAGCCCGACCCGCCAGCTTTGCAGCAGGTGGGACCGCACGTACGTGAGGAGCGAATTGCACGCGCTGGCAACGCTCGCATCCCTCGCCAGTGTTGAACTTAGCGCGACGATGAATACGTCATCACCCGTCTCTTCACGCACGAGACCGGGGGCCTGTCCATGGTGGGGGGGGGTCACGTAGCCCGAGGGGCAGCTTGCATCAAGTGGCGGCCGCACTTGCGCGAGATCGAGTTGCTCGTTGAGGCTTACCTCTTTGCGGAGCGCGCCCTGGTCGCGGCCGTGGATGCCGCGGGCGACACTGTGCCGCTGCCAGACGGCGGGGCCGCGCGGAGTTCAATTGCGCCGCTGGGGAGCGCCGCGATGCGGGGGGGTCGTCTTTAGAAAGCAAGCGCGGATGCCCGACGCGGCAATGACTGCGCCGACCGTTTCCGCGGCCTTCTTGGCCGACGATCATAGGGTGGCCTCGACCTGATTTTCTGAAGCACCGTCCATTGGAGAAAAGTTGGAGATGCCGCCGACTTGAAGCTTGAAATTATTGCTAACTTATTGAAATTACTGGCGCTCCCTAGGGGACTCGAACCCCTGTTTTCGCCGTGAGAGGGCGAGGCTCAGGCGCTATTTGATTGTGCTCGCCGCACTCGCTCCAGCATGTCTTCGACCGCGCGTTTGGCTTGCGCGAGCTTATGTGCATCGCGGGCGCGCAGCACCACATTCATGTTGGGCCGGTGCTGCGGATCACCGTCGCTCGGCACACCGAATGCCTTCGCCACGCAGTCGGCGGTGATGTCACCGTGGGTCGGCCCGATTCCGCCGGTGGTGAAGACATAGGTATAGCGATGCCGGAGCGCATTGAGTGCATTGACGATCGCTTTCTCCTCATTGCCGACCACCCGCACTTCCTTGAGATCGATGCCGACCGCAGTCAGACATTCCGCGACATAGCCGATGTTCTGGTCCTTGGTGCGGCCGGACAAGATCTTGCTACCGATCACTAGGAGCGCGGCCGTGACAACCTCTTTGGAAGCCGGACGAGTTGGCGGTTGACATGATCACCTGCGAGTCAGCCCAGAATCCTGGAGTCGGCCGTCTGATCAACAGAGGCGGCGCCTTGAAGGTGCCCAGGGGCCAGGGGGGGATGGAAGAAAATTCTTAAGCCCCCCAATCCCGAGCGCGGCGGCGACTCAGCTTTGTTGAAACTAAGATTTTCATTGGGGCGCGAATTTCCCCGTGATAAAAATTCCGGAGATCGGCCCCACGGGAACCGGCCATGTCCCCGCCCAAACCGCCGCTGAGCTTAGTCGGTCCCGGCACGACCGGCCCGGCACCGCCTCGCGCGCTCGGTCCACCGGGGCTGGCGCTCTGGAACCGCGTACAGGCCGAATACCGCATCCTCGACAGCGGCGGGACCGAGATTTTGTGCCTCGCGGCGCAGGCCCTCGACCGCGCCGAGAGGCTTTCGGCGGCCATTGCGGCGGATGGCGAGACGGTTCTCACTCGCACCGGCATCCGCGCGCATCCGGCCTTGCGTGACGAGATCGCAAACCGGGCGCTCGTCGCCCGCCTCTTGGGCAAGCTCGGCATCGCCAGCGAGCCGATCAAATCGCCCGGACGCCCAAGTAGCGGCACAGGTTGGATACCACCGGTGACATGAGCACCAATCGGACCCCGATCGCCCGGCCCGCGCTGACGATGATCACGCCCCGCGCGATCGAGCTATTCTCCGAGTTGGAGCGCTCGCGCCGTGCTCGCAAGCACGCGGTCGACTGCACCATCAGCGAACAGGGG
>DATNNX010000077.1:0-3192 GCA_035601615.1 Xanthobacteraceae bacterium | reverse complement strand
TGAAGGTCGTGCCATGCTGAAAACCGTTCCCGCCTTCGACCGCATCGGGGAGGAGAATGCCTTTGCCGTGCTGGCGCGCGCCAATGTGCTCGCGGCGCAGGGCCGCGACATCATCAATCTCGGCATCGGCCAGCCCGATTTCCGCACGCCCGATTTCATCGTCGAAGCCGCGATCAAGGCGCTGCGCGACGGCCATCACGGCTATACCCCGGCGGTCGGCATCACGCCGCTACGCGAAGCGGTGGCCGCCGATCTCGGCAAGCGCTTCAAGGTGAGCGTGTCGCCCGACGAGGTGATGATTCTGCCGGGCGGCAAGCCAACGATGTTCATGTCGATTCTTATGTTCGGGGAACCTGGCGTCGACATCCTCTATCCCGATCCGGGCTTTCCGATCTACCGCTCCATGATCGAATACACGGGTGCGCGGCCGATCCCGGTGCCGATCCGCGAAGAGAACGATTTCGCCTTCTCCGCCGAGGAGACGCTCAGGCTGATCACGCCGCAAACGCGGCTCCTGATCGTGAATTCGCCGGCCAATCCGACGGGCGGCGTCACCGGAAGGCGCGAGGTCGACAAGCTCGTCGCGGGGCTCGAAAAATTTCCCGACGTCGCGGTCATGTCCGACGAGATCTACGATCATATGGTCTACGACGGCGAGATGCATGTGTGCCTGCTCACCTATCCCTCGATTCGTGACCGGTTGATCCTGCTCAACGGCTGGTCAAAGACCTACGCCATGACCGGCTGGCGGCTCGGCTACGCAATCTGGCCGGGCAAGCTCTACGATTATGCGCGCAAGCTCGCCGTCAACCTGCACTCCTGCGTCAACGCCTCGGCGCAATACGCGGGGCTCGCCGCGCTGAAAGGTCCGCAGGACGAGGTGGGGAAGATGGTGGCCGAGTTCGACCGCCGGCGGAAGGTCGTGGTGGAAGGATTGAATCGGCTGCCCGGCGTCTCCTGCGCCACGCCCAAGGGGGCATTCTATGCCTTCCCGAACATCAAGCGCACGGGCTGGAAGGCGAAGGCGCTCGCGAACGCATTGTTGGAGGATGCCGGCGTCGCCATCATCGGCGGGCCAGATTTCGGCGTTCTCGGCGAAGGCTACGTGCGGCTGTCCTATGCCAACTCGACGCAGAACATCCTGCGCGCGCTCGGCCGCATGGGCGAATTCTTGACGAGCCGCAAGGCGGCGTAACCGGGATCGGAACGATCATCATGCTCGATATCACCCCAAAAAGCGGCCTCTCCGAAGAACAGCGCCTGATGCGACAGAGCTGCCGTGATTTCGTCGACGAGGTCGTCACTCCCTTCATCCGCTCCAACTGGCAGCGCGAATGGGACATGAATCCGCAGGCGCGCCTGCCGCCGGAAATCCTTAAAAGTGCGGACGAGATCGGCATCCGCACGCTGGCGGTGCCCGAGGAGTTCGGCGGCGTCGAGCTCGAACCCGACAGCGAGGTGCGTACCTTCGCCCTCATTTCCGAAGAGATCGCGCGCGGTGACTCCGGACTTGCGGACAAGTTGGTGCAGAACTGGAAGGTATCGGTGTTGTTGCGCAATCTCGCGCCGCGCCACCTGCAGGAGAAATGGTTCGCGCGGCTGGTCAGTGATCCGCAATTCCTACTGGCGCATTGCCTGACCGAGCCGCGCGGCGCCTCCGACCGCTGGCTTCCGTACAACGTGCCGGAAGCCGCGATGCAGACGCGGGCGGTGAAGAAAAACGGCGAGTGGGTGATCAATGGCCGCAAGCAGTTCATTTCCAACGGCTATGACGCCGGCCTCTACGTCGTCTATGCCAATACGAATCCCAAGGTCGGCATGATGCAGGGCACTTCCTCGTTCCTGGTGCCGCGCGATACACCGGGTCTGACGGTTGCGCGCTGCAACGAGACGATGGGATGCCGCTTTATGAACAACGGCGAATTGGTGTTTGAGGACATGCGCGTGCCGGAAGATCACCTGCTCGCCGAGAACGACGCGCTCGGCAAGGCCGGCGTCTATTTCCGGCCCGGCAAGATCATCCAGGCCGCGAAGAATCTGGGCGTCGGCGTACATGCGTTCGAGGCCGCCGCCGAGTACGTGCAAAATTACGTGCAGGGCGGGCGCGTTCTGATCAAGCATCAAGCGGTCGCGCTGCGCCTTGCCGACATGGCGACGCGGATCGAGGCCGTGCGCGCGCTGCTCGAGCGCGCTGCGCAGGCGGTCGACGACAACGCGGCCGACGCGGAGACGCTCTGCAACATGGTCAAGTTGTTCGCGTCGGAGGAGATCTTGAAGGTCGCGCAGCATTGTCTCGAGTTGCACGGCGGCAACGGCGTGATGCTCGACTTCGGCGTCGAGAAAATCTTCCGTGACGCCGCGATATTCCTGCACATGGACGCGACGGTCGACATCTCGAAGCTCAAGATCGTCAAGTCGATGTTTCCGGCGACGGCAGGGGCATATGCAGGGCCGGAGTGATAACGAGCCGGCTTATCGGCTCGTGCTCCGGACGCGGTGCAGCGGAACCCTCGCCCCGCGAAAGCGGGGAGAGGGTGGCCTGAGCGCAGCGAGGGCCGGGTGAGGGGCAACTATATCGCGACGCGAATTTCCCCAAGCTTGTAGATGATGCCCGCTCTTGCCCCTCACCCGCCTCGCCGCCATAGCGCGTCGAAGACGCGCGTGAACGTGCTTATGGCGGCTCGGCACCCACTCCCCGCTGCGCGGGGGCGAGGAAAAGCCGCGATCAAAACGGCACGACGATGCCGTCGAGCGGCGCGTCGCAATTGAGCAGGTCCACGCGTTTCGACGCGATCAGGATCAGCCCATCGGTCTGCACCAAGCGATGGAAGGCGGTGCCGGCGAACAGCCGTTGCGTCTCGCGGCGGTATTCCACCATGAGGAATTTCGAGCGGACCGTGCAGCCATTATTGTCGCCGTTCTCGATCGAGACGTTGCTGACGATGCGGCTGCTGCGCGAACGCGGCTCCTGTGAATAGATTCTTGGGCTCGCCAACCGTCGCACGCGCGTCTCGAGCAGGCGCCGGTCGTCGTAGATCAGCGACACCGTGTCGTGCGGATTGTCCTGATCCGGCTGGCTCGGTACCCAATACCATCCGTCGGGGGTAAACAGCGCGAGCCAGTCGTCGAATTTGCCCTCATCGAGCAGCCGCGCCTCATGCTGCAGGAAGCGCTCGCACCGAAGAAGGTCGA
>DATNNX010000076.1:0-12682 GCA_035601615.1 Xanthobacteraceae bacterium | reverse complement strand
AATCACTAAATCCTTTCAAATTGGTTGAAGCGGGCGACTAGGGAGAGGACGCCATGACCATTCGCAAACGCCGCCAGGCTCCGCCGCTGGAACCGGTCGCCGGCAACGGCCTGCTCGATCGCCGGGCACTGCTCGGACGCGGAATCGTCCTCGCAGGAGCCATGTCGACGGGCGTCGGTAGTTCGCCGATCAGAGCTGCCGCGGAACCCCTCAGAGACGACCCCTGGAGCCTCGAGACAGGGGCGATCACTCCGGCATTACAGACGCCGTCGCGGTTCGAGAAGGACGTGGTACGCAGCTTGAGCAATCCCAACGGCGAGCCTCGCACGTCGCACGCACGCACGCCGCACCACTTGCTCAACGGCACGATCACGCCCAACAGCTTGCATTTCAGCATCAACCATTCCGGCATTCCGGATATCGATCCTGATAAGCACCGCTTGGTCATTCATGGGATGGTGAAGCAGCCAATGGTCTTCACCGTCGAGTCGCTTGCACGTTATCCCATGGTGTCGCGCATGGCATTCCTCGAGTGCGCCGGCAACAGTGCGGGGATGTTTTCGCCGCAACCGCTTCAAGCCAGCGTACAGGCGCTGCATGGATTGGTTTCCAACGCGGAGTGGACGGGCGTTCCGCTGTCCACTTTGCTGGAGGAGACCGGCGTCGACCCCAAGGCAATCTGGATCATTGCCGAAGGCGGCGATTCGCTCGCCCTGAGCCGCAGCATCCCGCTCAAGAAGGCGTTGGACGATGCCATGGTCGCGCTCTACCAGAATGGCGAGCGGATCATGCCGGGCAACGGCTATCCGATGCGCCTGTTGCTGCCGGGCTGGGAGGGCAACATGCACGTCAAATTCCTGCGTCGGCTCAAGCTCACCGATCAGCCGGGGATGACTTACTTCGAAACGCGGACGTATTCGCAGATTCTGCCGAACGGGAAGGCGTACAGGTTCTATTTCGTGAACGAGGTAAAATCGTTCATCACGCAGCCGTCCTTCGGACAGACCTTGAGGGAACCGGGATATTACGAGATTTCCGGTATCGCCTATTCGGGGAACGGCCGGATTGCGAAGGTGCTGGTCTCGGCCGATGGGGGCAAGAGCTGGGCGCAGGCGGCGTTGCAGGAGCCGGTACAGTCCAAGGCGTTCACCCGCTTCCGCATGCCGTGGCGCTGGGATGGGCAGCCGGCGATCCTGCAGAGCCGCGTCTGGGACGAGGCGGGAAACGTGCAGCCGCTACGCGCACAATTTGTCGCCGAGCGCGGCGAGGCCGCGAAGGTCCCCAACGTCTTCGGATTCGCCAGTCAGCACTACAACAGTCTCACGAGCTGGGCGATCGACAACAAGGGAGAGATCAAGCATGTCTATGCTTAAGCGGACTTCTCCTCTCCTGCTGGCGCTCACCTTCGTTTCACATCCGGCCATAGCCGAGTCCCCCGGGCTCGGAAAACCGATTTCGGAGGCCGAGATCAAAGCATGGGACATCAGCATTCTCCCTGACGGCACCGGTTTGCCGGCCGGCAGCGGCACCGCCGCACAGGGGGCCAAAATCTATGCGGAAAAGTGCGTGGCCTGCCACGGCGAAGGCGGCAAGGGCGGCATCAGTGCGCCCTTGGTGGGCGCGCCTGCGATCAAGAGCATCGATACCACGAAGACCGTCGCGAATTTCTGGGGCTATTCCACGACCGTCTTCGATTATGTGCGACGCGCAATGCCGTGGATGAGCCCGCGAACGCTCACAGACGACGAAGTCTATGCGCTCACCGCCTACATCCTCGCGCAGAACAAGATTATCGGCGAGAATGACGTCATGAACGCGCAAACGCTGCCGAAGGTGAAAATGCCCAACGCGGACAACTTCATCATCAAATTTCCCGACAAGATTTGAACCTAGCGACGGGCGAACCGTCGTCGCGAGCCGCATCACAGTGACTCCCGCGGGGCGTTGCCCCCTTCATCGCCTCCCTCGCCAATGCGATAAGCTCAACCAGCGGCGCGTCTCACCAGACATGAGGTTGGTAAATGGAGCTTGGACTGGAGGGAAAGACCGCGCTCGTCACTGGTTCGAGCCGCGGCATCGGCCGGGGTATCGCCTTGGCTTTGGCCGAGGAGGGTTGTGATCTCCTGCTCACCGGTCGCGATACAAAGGCGCTCGAGGAGGTTGCGCAGGCGATCCACGGGAAGCAACGCAAGGCCGCCGTTCGGGCGCTCGATCTGCGCGAGCCGAGCGCGGCGACGGTGCTGATCGAAATCGTGCGGCGCGAATTCGGCGGCCTCGACATTCTCGTCAACAATGCCGGTGCGACCAGGCGCGGCGATTTTTTCGCGCTCACCGACGCCGATTGGGAAGATGGCTATGCGCTGAAATTTTTCGCCCATGTGCGGCTTGCGCGTGCGGCTTGGCCTCTCCTCAAAGAGCGCAGCGGCGCCCTGGTCGCAATCGCCGGGACGAGCGGTCGCAAGCCGGAGAAGCATTTCACGATCGGCAGCTCGGTCAATGCCGCGGTCGCCGCCTTTGCAAAATGCCTCGCGGATCTCGGCAAGGACGACGGCGTGCGGGTCAATTGCATCCACCCCTCTCTCGTCGAGACGGAGCGACAATGGCGGCGGATACGTGCCGAGGTCGAGCGGACGGGCGAGCCCGAGGCGAAAATCCGAGCCCAGTTCTGCCAGGAGACCGGCATTATCCGTTACGGCACGGTCGAGGACGTGGCGGATTTCGTCACCTTCATCGTCTCCTCGCGCGCGACTTGGCTGCACGGCGCGACCGTGGATCTCGACGGCGGTCAGATTCCGGTGCTGTGATGCGCGGCTGCCTCCTCCGTCCGCAGCACTGAGCCACCCCATGAGCATTCTGCTCACTCCGGCGCGCATCGGCTCGCTCGAGATCCCAAACCGCATCGTCATGCCGCCGATGACGACGCGCACGGCAGACGAGGAGGGCTACGTCACCGAAGATACGCTCGCGTATTACCTGGCCCGAGCCCGCGGCGGCGTCGGCCTCATCACCGTGGAGATGGCCTCGCCGGAGAAAGCCGGCCGGCATCGCCGCCGCGAGGTCGGCATCTACGACGATCGGTTTCTTCCGGGGCTTACGCAGCTCGTCGATGAGATTCATCGCGCGGGAGCGAAGGCGTCGATTCAGCTCGGCCACGGCGGGGGCCATACCCGGCCCGACATCTGCGGCGAGACGCCGATCGCGCCATCGGCAATTCCGCACCCGGTCTACGAGACGACGTTCGAAACCATCATCCCTGAAGAAATGACCAAGGCGCGCATCGATGAGACGGTGACGGCCCATGCCACGGCCGCCGTCCGCGCGCGCAAGGCCGGCTTCGACTGCGTCGAGATCCACGCCGCCCACGGCTATCTCATTTCGCAGTTCCATGCGCCGTTCGAAAACCGCCGCAGTGATGCTTACGGCGGCAGTCTCGAGAACCGGGCCCGCTTCGGGCTCGAGATATTGCGGGCGGTGAAAGCGGCGGTTCCCGGAATGCCGGTCATCTATCGGCTGTCGGTTGAGGATTTTTTTCCCGGCGGATTGCCGTTCAGCGAAGGCCGCCAGATTGCAGTCTGGGCGGCGCAAGCGGGAGCCGACGCGCTGCACGTCACTGCCGGGCACTATCGCTCCTTCCCCTCCGCTCAGGTCGTACTTCCGCCGATGAGCTTTCCGGACGCAACGTTTCTCGATTTCGCTGCTGCCGTGAAAAACCTGATCCGCGTGCCCGTGATCGCGGTCGGACGGCTCGGCGATCCCGCGGTCGCAACCGAAGCGGTCGCTGCCGGCAAAGCCGACTTCATTGCGCTCGGGCGCGCGCTGATCGCCGAGCCGCAATGGGTCGAGAAGCTCGCCCGCGCGGAGCCAATTCGGCGATGTCTCGCCTGCAACACGTGCATTAATGAGATGCGCGGGGGCGCGCGGATCGGCTGCGTCGTCAATGCTGCGGCAGGCCGCGAGAGATTTTTCGCCGATCGCAGAGCGCCGCGCGGCGAGCGCATCGCGGTCATCGGCGCCGGACCCGCCGGCTTGACCTACGCGTCGCTCGTGGCGGAGGGAAACGAGGTCACGGTGTTCGAGAAGGACCCGCGCGCTGGCGGGGCGTTTCGCTATGCCGGCAAAGCGCCGCTGTTCCAAGAAGTCGCGGCAAGCGAGCCAAGTTTCGAGCGCTACATCAGCGATCTTATCGCCGCATGTGCGCGCAAAGGTGTCACGTTTCGCTTCCGCTGCAACGTTGCCGCGGAGCCGCACGTGCTCGCGCCATTCGATCGCCTCGTGATTGCCACCGGCGCCTCTTACCGTTTCGGTCTCGGGCCGATCGCAACCAAGATGCTGGACTGGGGGCTCGCACGCTGGCCGCTTGTCTCCTCATGTCTCTCGGCGGCGAAGTTTCGCAATTGGTTCTATTATACCGGGCGTCGCGGAACGGCGGGTCGCTTTCGGCAGTTTGCGAGGCCCGGACAAACGGTCGTCGCCATCGGCGATGCGGTGACGGCAGGCAAGAGCAAAGAGGCGATCGCCAGCGCATTCGAAGCCGCATTCCTCCCTTGATCATCCAATGGCTGTTCTAAGGAGCCACGCAAGACCTGAGGGTTTTGTCGAAGGCGGGTCGAACGCGCGATCTCAGGTATTTCCCAGCAAGTCAGCGACCGCGAGCGACACGATTTTGGTCGCCGCGCGCAAGTCCTCGAGGCGCAGATTTTCGTTCGCGTTATGCGCATTCGCCTCGCCGATCGAGCGTGGCCCAGCACCATAGAGCACGATCGGAATGCCTGCCGCCGCGTAATGGCGCGCATCGGTGTAGAGCGGGACGCCTGCTGTCGGGACCTCAACGCCCAGCACCTCCTTGGCCCGGCGTTGAATTGCGTGCGCAATCCGCTCTACGCCCGCCCTCGGCGTGAGCGGGTCAGCAAGCAGAAGGCGGCGAACCTCGATTTTGATTTGCGGATCGTGCTCGGCGGATGCGATCAGGGCGCGCAGATCGGCCTCGACCCCTGCGGGGTTCTCTTCCGGAATGATGCGTCGGTCGATGCGAAAGGCGACTTGATCCGGAACCACATTGGTGTTGATGCCGCCCCTGATCAGTCCGACGTTGAGCGTGGGCGAGACGATGCCATCCGTGCGGGAGCGTATACGCGAGAGCGTGGCGCGATGTGCATAGAGGCTTGAGAGAATGGCATTGGCCCCCTCGAGCGCGTCGATCCCAGTCGACGGCATCGCGGCATGCGCCTGCTTGCCCGTCACCGTCACCTCCAGATGCAGACAACCGTTGTGCGCGGTGACGACGGCGTACGAAAAGCCCGCGGCAATCACGGCATCCGGCCGCACCAATCCGCGAGCAAGCAACCATTTCGGGCCGACGATGCCGCCAGCCTCCTCGTCATAGGTGAAATGCAGTTCGAGGGCGCCACCGAATTTGTTGCGCTTTGCCGCCGTCTGCAACGCGAGCAGTGCCCACGTGTAAGTCGCGAAATCCGATTTCGATACAGCCGCGCCGCGGCCGTACATGACCGGACCATCCGCTCCCTCCTCGACAGTCGCCCCATAAGGATCGAGGCGCCACCCGAGACCCGGCGGCACGACGTCACCGTGGGCATTGAGCGCGACGATCGGCCCATCGCCGAAGCGATGTCGGACGATGAGATTGGTCGCGCTCCTCATGCCGGTCGCTTCCACTTCGGCGCGCGCCACCTCGTGCACCTCCACGGCAAGACCGAGGTCTTCCAAGAGTTCGCGAGCGCGTTGGGCGTGCGGCGCGCAATCGCCCGGCGGATTATCGCTCGGCGCCTTCACCAGTTCGGCCAGGAACTGAACCTCGCGCTCAAAATCGCGATCGACGAACTCGCCGATGACGCTCGGGAGCGTCATGAGGCTTCCGCGAGCCGGAGCACAGCGTCGAGCATGACCCGCGCCCCGATCTCCGCGTCCTCGGCGGTGATGATCTCGCGCGGTGAATGGCTGACGCCGCCGTTTCCGCAGCGTACGAACAACATCGCAACATCGGTGAGACCGGCAAACATCATGCCGTCATGGCCGGCGCCGCTCGGAAGATGGCGCGGCTTGACGCCCGCGCGCGTCACCGCGTCGGCCAACAGTGATTGAAGGCGCGGCGAGCACCGTACCGCCGCGGTGCGCTGCACCTCCTTGCTATCGATTGTGACGCCGCGTCTTGCCGCGATCCGGCCGATCTCCGCCACGATGTCGGACATGGCGGCATCGCGGACGGCATCATCGCCGGCGCGAACGTCGAGCGTGAGCTCGCAACGGCCCGGAATGATGTTGATCGCGCCGTCTGGAACGGCGAGCTTTCCGACCGTGCCGACGAGCGTAGACGCTTGGCTGCAGCGCTTTTCGACGTAGAGGACGAGTTCGGCCGCAGCCGCGGCCGCGTCGTGCCGTTGCGCCATCGGCACGGTGCCGGCGTGACCGGCGGTGCCGGTAATCGTGACCATTGACCGCACAGAGCCGGTGATGGCGCTGACGATTCCGACCGGGAGCCCCGCCTCGAGCAGAACCGGGCCTTGCTCGATATGCACCTCGAGATACCCGACGAGCTCATCGTGACGGCGCGCGAGCGCGGGGATCTTTGCCGGATCGAGACCCGCTTCCCGCATCGCGGCCGTCAAGGTTACACCATCGGCGTCGCGGCGCTCGAGCAGCTTGGCATCGAACCGTCCGGCGACGGCGCTGCTGCCGAGAAAGCTCGACGAGAACCGCACGCCCTCCTCTTCCGAGAATGCAATGACGTCGAGATGGAACGGCAACTTGCGGCCCAGCCGACCGAGATGCTCGGCAAGTACGAGGGCCGTGAGCACACCGAGGCGTCCGTCGTATCTGCCGGCGTTGCGGACCGTGTCGTAATGCGAGGCGATGATCAGCGCCGGCGCGGCGCTCTCGGAGGCGGGGTAGCGCCCAACGACATTTGCAACCGCGTCGATATCGGTGATGAGACCCGCCCCGCGCATCAGATCGCGGATTTGCGCGGCAACCGCGCGATGCGCCGGCGAGAGATAGGTGCAGGTCAATCCGTCGGAAGTCTCCGACCAATGCGCGAGGCGCTCGGCAAGCTCCATGATCCGCTGGCCGAATGCGTTCGGCTCAATGCCTCCATTCCCCGGTTCGACTAGCATGTTCATGCACTGTTTCGCGGGCACGGCTCTTGCAAGCTTCAACGCGCCTCTGTCATCCTGCCGCAGCTTGACCGAAGCTAAAAGGCCGAGGGGAAGAAGGGTCTGCCGTCGTGGTTGCGGTCCTCACCGAGTGGTCGAGCCTCATCATTCGCTGGCTGCACGTAACTGCCGCCATAGCCTGGATCGGCAGCTCGTTCTATTTCATCCATCTTGATCTGAGCCTGAAGCCGCGATCCGGTCTGCCGCAGGGCGTCCAGGGCGACGCCTGGCAGGTGCACGGTGGCGGCTTTTACCACATGGTGAAATATCTCATCGCGCCTTCCCGCATGCCGGATGAACTCACATGGTTCAAGTGGGAAGCCTATACCACGTGGCTCTCCGGGTTCGCGCTGCTGGTCATCGTCTACTATGTCGGTGCAGAGCTCTACCTGATTGATAAACCCGTCCTCGACCTCACGGCGCAGAGCGCCGCGGGGATCGCGTTCGGCACTCTCGTGCTTGCCTGGATGTTCTACGAGCTGCTCTGCCGGTCCGCGCTCGGCCGCCATGAAATCGCGCTCGCACTCCTGGGTTATGTTTTTCTTGTGGCGCTGACCTATGGCTTCACCCATGTATTCAGCGGGCGCGGCGCTTTTACCCAGATCGGCGCGGTGGTCGGCACCATCATGGTGGCGAACGTGTTCGTCATCATCATTCCCAACCAGAAGAAAACGGTCGCCGCGCTGCTCGCCGGAAAAGAGCCGCTCGCGGCATGGGGAGCAGAGGCCAAGCAGCGCTCGGCCCACAACAACTATCTCACGCTGCCGGTCGTCTTCCTGATGATCGCCAATCATTACCCGCTGACGTTTGCGACCCGCTTCAACTGGCTGATCGTCGCGATCGTGCTCGCGATCGGTCCGGTCATCCGGCACTTCTTCAATTCCCGGCACGAGGGTAAAGGCAGCCCGTGGTGGACTTGGGGGGTGGCCGCGGCCGGGATGGTGGCGGTGGCCTGGCTCTCCGGCGCCGGACCCGTGGACGTGGGGCCGCGCGCCGATCGGCCCGACGTTAAGGCGGCGGAGAACGCGATCCTCGCCCGCTGCAGCATGTGCCATCGCAACGAGCCGGTGTGGCCCGGCGTGTCGACGCCGCCCCAGGGCGTGGTGCTCGATGATCCCGAGAGCATTCGCCGTCACGCACGCTTGATCGAGATCAACGCCGTGCGGTCGAGCGCCATGCCGCCGGGCAATATCACCGCGATCACGGCGCAGGAGCGCCAGCTCATCGCCGCCTGGCTCGCTGCCGGCGCGCCATCGCAGTGACGGACCGCCCACGCTGGCGCTCAGGCGCCACCCGTCCCAAGCAGCCCAGCCCCATTATTTCGCTCAAGTGTAACGGAGCTCACAAAGCTCTTGCGGCTTCCCCGCTAAGGTCCCGGCTGCCGAGAACCGGTGTCAGGGGGCATCAGGAGGCGGAGATGGCAGCCAGAACGAGGTTCGCACTTTTCTGGATGGCCGTCGCGGTGGCGGTGGCCTTCCTGGGAGTAAAACCGTGGACGGGCGCGCCGGGCGCTCAGAGTCCATCGGCCTCGCCGATTGCGGCGCGGGAAACGATTTACCGGCCACAACATTGGAACGTATTCTGACGTTTGGGCAATCGATGCGCCCGCGCGGGCTTTGCCCGCAGGCCGCGGCGTCGGCCTAGAGCGCGTCGCGATAAGGCCCGCGGCGTCATGGCGTGCGCGCAAGACACGGCTTGTCCGAACTTGTATATGACGGGCCATGTGCCCGGCCGATGTCTCTCCTTATCCCCGCGATCTCGCCGGGTACGGTCGCGACCCTCCCAACCCGCGCTGGCCGGACGGCGCGCGCCTCGCCGTGCAGTTCGTGGTCAATTACGAGGAGGGTGGAGAGCGCAATATCCTGCATGGGGACGCGACCTCGGAGGCGTTTCTCTCGGACGTGCTTGGGGCGCGGCCCTGGCCTGGGCAGCGCCACATGAACGTCGAATCCATGTACGAGTACGGCTCGCGCGCGGGATTTTGGCGGCTTTGGCGGCTGTTCACGAACCGCAAGGTGCCGGTGACCGTGTTCGGTGTCGCGACTGCGCTCAAGCGCTCTCCCGATGCGGTGGCGGCCATGCGCGAAGCAGGCTGGGAGATCGCGAGCCACGGCCTCAAATGGATTGACTACAAAGACGTGCCCGAGGACGAGGAGCGCGCGCATCTTGCCGAAGCGATCCGCCTGCACACCGAGGTAATCGGCGAGCGACCGCTCGGCTGGTACACCGGCCGCAACTCGGTCAACACGCTCAAGGCCGTACTCGATGAGGGCGGCTTCCTCTATTCGTCGGATTCCTACGCCGATGACCTGCCCTATTGGGTCAACGGGCCGAAGGGAGCGCATCTCATCATTCCCTATACTCTCGATGCCAACGACATGCGCTTCATCAATACGCAGGGTTTCGGCAGCGGCGACGACTTCTTCGGCTATCTCAAAGACGCCTTCGACCTGCTCTACAGCGAAGGCGAGCAAGCGCCGAAGATGATGTCGGTCGGGCTACACTGCCGCCTGGTCGGCCGGCCGGGCCGTGCAGCCGCGCTCGCGCGCTTTCTCGATTACGTCGCCACCCGCGACCGGGTGTGGCTCGCGACGAGACTCGACATCGCCCGGCACTGGCATCGCGCCCATCGCATACTCGCCGCCGGCGCACCAGCGATCCGGTAAGAAGGCATGGCGAAGGTTGCGCTCGCAGACCTCAACGCGGCCGACGAGGCAGGCTTCATGGCCGCGCTGGGCGATGTCTACGAGCACGCGCCCTGGGTGGCACAAGCCGCCTCGAGCCAGCGGCCGTTCGCCACGCTCGCCGCCCTCCACAGCGCGATGCTGGCCGCCGTACGCGCGGCGGCGGCGGAGCAGCAGCTGGCCCTGATCAAAGGCCATCCCGACCTCGCCGGAAAGGCGGCGCGGGCGGGCGCCATGACGGCGGATTCGAAGGCGGAGCAGGTGAGCGCCGGCCTCGACCGCCTGTCGGAAGCGGAATTCGCGCAATTTCACCGCCTCAACAACGCCTACCGCGAGAAGTTCGGTATCCCGTTTATCATCTGCGCGCGCCGACACAGCAAGGACTCGATTCTGCAGCAGTTCGAACGCCGTCTGCAGAGCAACATGGCGGCCGAAACGGAGACGGCGCTCGGCGAAATTTTCCGTATTACGGCGCTTCGCCTGGACCAACGGCTCGAGGCCGCCGACCGTCTCGACGTTCACGGCCGCCTCTCGACGCACGTGCTCGACACCCATTCCGGTCGGCCCGCGGCCGCAGTAACGATCGAACTTCTCGAGTTATCCGCGGGCGGCGAGCCACGTGTTATCGCGCGGGCCACCAGCAATCGCGACGGCCGCACCGACGCTCCGTTGATCGGCGATCGGCCGCTGCCGATCGGCCGTTACGAATTGCGGTTTCATGTTGGCGATTATTTCGCGCGCGTTCAGGCGCAGCAGGCTGATCCGCCATTCCTCGACGTGGTGCCGGTGCGATTCGCAATCGCCGAACCGGAAGGTCATTACCACGTACCGTTGCTGGTGACGCCGTGGAGCTACGCCACTTATCGCGGCAGCTGAGCAGTCGCTTAGCCGCTGATTTGGGAATAGGCAAAGCCGAGCAAAATGCCTAGTCTCGCGGCAACAGCGGAGCATCGCCAGCTGTCCCGGCCGTCCTTTCGAACTGGCACGACGATTGCTGCAGCAAGGTCACGGCGCCGGTTGAACCGGCCTCACAGGGAGCCTCGGACATGAACAGGATCAGGCTTTTCGGGCTGCTCGCGGCAGTGGGAGCAGCGGCGGTTGTCGCAAGCCCGGTTGGCGCGCAGACCGATGTGAAGTTTGCCCTCGACTGGAAGTTCGAGGGTCCATCCGCCCCCTACTTCGTCGCGATCGACAAAGGCTACTACAAGGCGGAGGGACTGAACGTCACCATCGACTCCGGCCCCGGCTCGGTTGCCGGCATCGCCCGCATCGCCGCTGGCACCTACCCGATCGGCTTTTTCGACATCAACTCCCTCGTCAAGTTCCGCGACCAGAATCCCGACAAAAAAGTCCAGGCCGTGCTGATGATCTACGACAAGCCGGCATTCGCGATCGGCACGACCGCCAAGACCGGTATCGTCAAGCCGAAGGATCTGGAGGGCCGAGTGCTCGGCGCGCCGACCGCCGACGGCGCTTTCGCGCAATGGAAGGCCTTCGTGAAGGAAAACGGCATCGACGAATCCAAAGTCAAAATCGAGAACGTAGGTTTCCCCGTGCGTGAACCGATGCTCGCCGAAGGCAAGGTTGACGCCATCACCGGCTTTTCATTCTCGATGTATTACAACCTGCTGCAGAAGGGGCTGAAACCGGAAGACATCAAGACGATGCTGATGGCCGACTATGGTCTCGTGCTCTACGGCAACGCGATCATGGTCAATCCGGATTACGCCAAAGCCAATCCGAGACTCGTAGCAGGCTTCGTGCGCGGCACCATCAAGGGCGTGCTCGACACGATCAAGGACCCGGATACGGCCATCAAATCGGTGATGGCGCGCAACGAGACCGCCGACGCGAAGATCGAGCTCGACCGGCTGAAAATGTCGCTGCGCGACAATTTCGTCACGCCGTGGGTGAAAGCCAACGGCTTCGGCGGCGTCGACATGGCGCGGCTCGCCAAATCGATCGATCAGATCGCGCTGACCTACGACTTCAAGAACCGACCGACGGCCGGGGACATCTTCACGAGCGAGTATCTGCCGCCGGCTTCCGAACGGAAGTTGTGAGCCGCAGGCATTTCTCCATTCCTGCGCTCCGAAGGCGGAGCATCCAGTAATCTTGGTCCTGCGCGTGAGACAAAATCGTGAGCACGGCATCGCCCGCCTGCGCGGGTGATGAGGCCGGAGAGGTTTCATGACCGGCTCCGTCGACATTGGCAATGTCACGCTGACCTATCGCGGTGCCGGCGGCGGCGTTCTGGCCCTAAAGGACACGAGACTGAACGTGCGCCGCGGTGAATTTGCCGCCGTAGTGGGGCCCTCGGGTTGCGGCAAATCGTCCTTGATGAAGCTCGTCACCGGTCTCGTTTCTCCCGATAGCGGCGAGATCGTGATTTTCGGCGACAAGGTGCGCGGCCCGGTCAAGATCGCGGGCATGGCTTTCCAGAACCCCAACCTTCTCCCCTGGCGCAAGGTCATCGACAACGTATTGCTCCCGCTGGAGATCGTGGAGCCACACCGCCGCAAATTTCGACGCGAGAAGGCGCACTACCGCGAACAGGCCGAGGCACTGCTCAAGACGGTCGGGCTCGAGGGCTTCAGCGAGCGTTTCCCCTGGGAGCTATCCGGCGGCATGCAGCAGCGCGTCTCGCTCTGCCGTGCGCTGATCCATCAGCCGACATTGTTGATGCTGGACGAGCCGTTCGCCGCGCTCGATGCCTTCACCCGCGAAGAACTATGGTGCGTGCTGCGCGATCTCTGGCAGAAGCTTGGCTTCACGGTGATCTTGGTCACGCATGACCTACGCGAAGCGACGTTTCTTGCCGACAACATCCAC
>DATNNX010000075.1:0-7283 GCA_035601615.1 Xanthobacteraceae bacterium | reverse complement strand
GGCCTTCTCGAAGACGCTGTTGGAGATGGCCCGGCGCGAGAAGATGACGCTGCGCGATCTCTACAACATCACCGCCGCCGCGCGCGGCCATTGGGTGATACACGGCACGCCGAAACGGATCGCGGACATGCTGGAGGAGTGGTTCACGGGAGAGCGCGCGGACGGCTTCATCGTCATGCCGGCCCATTTCCCAAAAGCCTTCGAAGACTTCGTCGATCTGGTCGTGCCCGAGCTGCAGCGGCGCGGCCTATTCCGGGGCGACTATGCGGGTTCGACGCTGCGCGATCACCTCGGCCTCGCGCGCCCCGTTTCCGCGCCGGGCTTGAAATCGGCTTGAGCTATGTCACGCCGCGCGTTGATCTTTGCTCTCGCCGTTGCGCTCCTCTGGCCGCTCGCGGCACGCTCCCAGGATTTTCCGAATCGACCGATCAGGCTGATCGTGCCATTCGCCGCGGGCGGCGCGGCGGATTTATTCGCCCGCTCGCTCGCCAACGGACTTGGCGCCGAACTCGGCCAGCAGGTCGTGGTCGAGGCGCGCGCGGGTGCCGGGGGGCTTACCGGCGTCGACGCCACCGCCAAGAGCGCGCCCGACGGCTATACCATCTGTCTCGCCGGCGCTGCGGCGCTCTCCGCCATTCCGTTCATGACGAGCAAGATGCCGTTCGACTGGCAGAAGGACTTGGCGCTCCTCACGCTCGTCGTGCGCGTGCCGGAGGTCTTGATCGTCCATCCCGCGCTGGGCGTCAATACATTCGCCGACTTCCTCGCCTATGCCCGCGCGCGTCCCGGCAAGATCAATTTCGGCTCGGCCGGAGCGGGCTCGATCACTCATCTGGCGGTCGAATTGCTCAAGATCGCCGCCGGCCTCGATCTCGTGCACGTCCCCTATCGCGGCATCGGTCCGGCGGTAGGCGACATGCTCGGCGGACACATCCAGGTGATCGTGGCCGACGTGCCGTTCTTGCTGCCGCACATCAGGTCGGGTGCGCTCAGCGCGCTGGCGGTGACGTCAGACGCGCGCATCCAGGCGCTGCCCGACATTCCCTCGACCGCGGAACTCGGCTATGCCGGGGTCAACTCGGACAATTGGTACGGTCTGGTGGCGCCCGCACCCACTCCGACACGCGTGCTCGACACGCTGCGCAAGGCGAGCCTCGCGGTGCTGACGTCGGCCGAGCTGAAAAAGCAGTTCGACAGCCAGAATGCGGTCGCTTCGCCCAGCACGCCCGACGAGTTCGCGGCTTTCGTGGAGGCGGAGCAGGCGAAGTGGGGACCGGTCGTGCGCGCGACCGGCGTCAAGCTAGAGTGAGTCGGCCGCTTTGGCTGAAAGTTGCGAGGGCGCGAAACTCGAAGCGGCGCTGAAAAAACCAACTGCGGTTCAAGAGCTCTGCGCTGGGAGGGGCGAGGAAATGAAAATCGTCGACATGAGCCACGTGATGAACGTCCACACCCCGGGCTGGGTCGGATACGCCGGCAACAGGATGTACTACGCGCAGAACCTGCAGACGCAGATAATTGTCGCGCAGCGTATCGAGACCGCGCTTCACGTCGGCACTCATTTCGACGGCGCTATGCACGCGACCGACGATCCCAAAGGCGACATGGCCTCGCTGCCGCTCGATTATTTGGTCAGTCGCGGCGTCGTGGTCGATATCTCCGCCAAAATGTCGGATTGGTCCGTGATCACGCCGGAGATCATCGAGAGCGCGGGCGCCGACATCCGGGAGGGCGACATCCTGCTGCTCCATACAGGTTGGCATCGCCATTACGAGGGCCGGCCGCGGCAGGACCTGGTGAAGTATTTCTGCTTTCACCCGGGCCCCAATCTCGACACGCTGCATTGGATGCTGAAGAAGAAGATCAAATGGTGGGGCATGGACACGGGATCGTGCGACCACGCCATGAATACCTCGATCCGTACCATGCGCCCCGATCTTGCCGCGCAATTCACCAAGCAGCACGGCAAGGCGCCGGCCGAGTTCTTCGGCACGTTCGAATACAGCCACAAAAAATCCGGACGTCGGGTCACGGCCGACGTCTTTCCATTTCATAGCTGGGCGTTCCAGGAAGGGCTGCTGCACGCCGAGAATCTCGGCGGCGACATCGAGCTCATGCTCAACAAGCGGGCGCTGATCGGCGCGTTCCCCTGGCGTTATCAGGGGCTGGAAGCCTGTCCCTGCCGCATCGTCGCTTTCCTCGATGCCGGCGATGATGTGGAAGCGGTCGGCCACGCCGCGAAAGCGATCATGGCGAGCTGACCGCGCCATTGCGGGCGCGAACTCGCTCAACTAGCCTTTTCACCACTGCGCACGAGACGTCGCGCCGCGCGTGGCGCACTCGGGAACTCCACGATGCCGAAAATTTCCTCAGCGGACGGAGTGAATCTCTATGTGGAGACGGTCGGCTCCGGCACCCCGATCGTCTTCGTCCATGAATATGCCGGCGACTACCGCAGCTGGGAACCACAGCTGCGCTATTTTTGCCGCCAGCACCGCTGCGTCACCTACAGCCAACGCGGCTATCCGCCATCGGACGTCCCCTCCGATCCGGCCCGCTACTCGCAGGAGATCGCCCGCGACGACGCGATCGCCGTGATGGATGCGCTCGGCATCGACAAGGCACACGTGGTCGGGCACTCCATGGGCGGCTACACCGCGCTGCACGTCGGCATCCGCTACCCACGACGCTGCCTGTCGGTGGCCGCCGCCGGCTGCGGCTGGGGCTCGGCGCCGGACGCTCTCACGCGCGAGGCCATGCGGGCTCTGGCGGCAGAGACGGGAAAGATGTTCGCCGAGGAAGGCATCATCGCCGCGGCCGCCAAATACGCGGATGCGCCGATGCGGCAGGCTTTCAAGCACAAGGACCCGCGCGGCTGGAGCGAGTTTGCGCGCATGCTCTCGGAGCACTCGGCCGAGGGCCACGCCCACACCATGCTCAACCTTCAGCTCAAGCGCCCGACGCTGTGGGAGATGGAGGCCGAGCTCAAGCAGTTCTCGGTGCCGCTCTTGGTGATCGTCGGCGACGAGGACGACCTCTGCGTCGACGGCAGCCTCTTTATCAAGCGCACCGCGCCGACGGCGGCGCTACTCGTGTTGCCGCACTCGGGCCACACCATCAATAGCGAGGAGCCGGCGGCAGTGAACGCGGCGCTCGCAGAACTTTTCTCGGCCGCGGAAGCGGGCCGCTGGCTCGCACACAAGTCGGCGTGAGCCGCGCTACCAAGGTAAGATCGCACAAGGAGACCGACATGGACCTTCAGCTCGACGGCAAGACCGCGCTGGTGACCGGTGGCAGCGCCGGCATCGGCAAAGGCATTGCCCGCGCGCTTGCGCGGGAAGGCGTCGACGTCGCGATCTGCGCCCGGCGCAAGGAGCCGCTCGAACAGACGGCGACTGAAATCGCGCGCGAAACAAACCGCCGGATCGTGCCGATCCCCGCCGATCTCAGCAAGGACGCCGATGCCAAAACTCTCGTCGCGCAGGCGCACAAGGCACTCGGCCGCCTCGACATTCTGGTCAACAATGCCGGCTCCTCGCCCGGCGGCGTGCTCGAGCATCTCTCTGAGGCCGACTGGGAGCAGTCGCTGCAGCTCAAATTCATGGGCTATGTACGTTGCCTGCGCTACGTGCTGCCGATCATGGTCAAACAGGGCGGCGGCCGGGTCGTCAACTTGATCGGCAACGACGGCGTCAAGGCGTCGTATTGGGAGATCGCGCCGGGCGCAGCCAATGCCGCGGGGCAAAACCTCACGATGTCGCTCGCCGGCCAATACGGCAAGCACAACATCAGCTTCTGCGCGGTCAATCCCGGCCCCGTGCGCACCGAGCGCTGGGCCGGGCTGGTCGCTGCGATGTCGCGCGACATGAAACTGCCCTACGAGGAAGCCGACAAGCTCGCGCCGGCGTCGATCCCGCTCGGCCGCATCGCCGAGGTCGAGGAGGTCGCGACGCTGGTGGTCATGCTGGCTTCGCCGCTGATGCACATGGTCAACGGCACCCAGATCGAGATCGACGGCGGGCAGGAGAAGTCGCTGATGGACCGCCTGCGCGACCGCAAGTAATTCCGCCCTCGCGCGCTGCGCGATGCGCAGCGGCAAAGAGAGCGCACCGAGCGGACGGCGGTGACCTTGACAAGGCTCGGAGGCGGTTCACTACTTGTACGCAACCGCAATGAGCGGAACCTCACGAGATGGAGCCCCGCATGAGCACCAGATCCCGGCTTGCTTGGCTCGTCACAGCGAGCGCCGTCTGTCTCGGCACCCCTGCCATCGCCCAGGACACGGTGAAGATCGGCGAGCTCAACAGCTACAAGGCTGCGCCCGCGTTCCTCGAGCCCTATAAGAAGGGCTGGGAATTCGCGGTCGAGGAGATCAACGCCAAGTCGGGTGTCCTCGGCAAAAAGCTCGAAGTGGTCTCGCGCGACGACGGCGCCAGCCCGGGCGACGCAGTCCGCGTCGCCAACGAGCTCGTCACGCGCGAGGGGACAAACATCATCGCCGGCACTTTCCTGTCCAATATCGGGCTCGCGGTTACCGAATTCGCGGCCAAGGAGAAGGTGTTCTTCCTGGCGGCCGAACCTTTGACCGACAAGATCACCTGGCAGAACGGAAACAAGTACACGTTCCGCCTGCGGCCCTCGACCTATATGCAGGTCGCAATGTTGATGCCCGACGCGATCGCAGCAAAAAAGAAACGCTGGGCCGTTGTCTATCCCAACTTCGAGTACGGCCAGTCGGCTGCGACCTGGTTCAAGGAGATGCTCAAGAAGGCGCAGCCCGATGTCGAGTTCGTGACCGAGCAGGCCCCGCCGCTCGGCAAGGTCGATGCCGGGGCGGTCGTGCAGGCGATCGACGACGCCAAGCCTGACGCCATTTTCAACGTGCTGTTCGGAGGCGATCTCGCCAAGCTCGTTCGCGAGGGCACGACCCGCGGCACGTTTAAGAACCGCACCGTCGTCAGCCTGCTCTCGGGCGAGCCGGAATATCTCGATCCGCTTAAGGACGAGGCCCCCGTGGGATGGATCGTCACCGGCTATCCCTGGGACGAGATCAAGACGCCAGCGCACACCGCCTTCATGACGGCCTATCAGAAGCGCTGGAACGACTATCCGCGGCTCGGCTCCGTGGTCGGTTACGTCACCATGCACGCGCTCGCCGCCGGCATCGCCAAAGCCGCCTCGACCGACACGGACAAGGTCGTCGCCGCGTTCCGCGGACTCAAGCTCGACAGCCCCTTGGGACCGTTCGAATTCCGCGCCATCGACCATCAGGCGACGATGGGTGCCTACCTCGGCAAGATCGCGCTCAAAGACGGCAAGGGAACGATGTCGGATTTCAAGTATGTCGACGGGGCGAGCGTCATGCCCTCCGACGAGGAGGTGAAGAAGCTGCGTCCAGCGGCGGCGATGAACTGATCGCGGTTATCCGACCAATCAGCTCGCTGGCTCGTCGTCCTGCGCATAGCGCGTCGAAGACGCGCGTAAACGTGCTTATGCTGGGGACTCATATTCCAGAGTCGGTGGTCATGGGTCCCTGCTTTCGCGGGGACGACGGCGACCGCAAACCGAGCGGCTTCCTCGTCCCATGAGTCTTGAAGCCCTCCTGTTCCAGGCGCTCAACGGGCTCGCTGCGGCGTCGAGCCTGTTTTTCGTGGGCGCCGGCTTGTCGCTCATTTTCGGCGTCACCCGCATCATCAATATCGCCCACGGCTCGTTCTATATGCTCGGGCTTTATCTGGCGGCCACGTTTGCGACTAAGCTCGCCGGCGGTGTCGGCTTCTGGGGCGGCATCGTCGTCGCCGGCTTGGTGGTGGCTGCGCTCGGAGCTGTGGTCGAGATCCTGCTGTTGCGCCGCATCTATCAGGCGCCGGAGCTTTTCCAGCTGCTCGCGACGTTCGCGCTGGTGCTCATTTTCAACGATGCGGCGCAATATGTGTGGGGACCCGAAGATTTGCTCGGCCCGCGCGCACCGGGCTTGCGCGGCTCGGTCGAAATTCTAGGGCGCAACTTTCCGAGCTACGACCTTTTTCTGATCGCGATCGGTCCGCTCGTGCTGCTGCTTCTGCACCTGATGCTGGCGAGGACCCGTTTCGGACGGCTGATCCGCGCGGCCACGCAGGACCGCGAGATGGTTGGCGCGCTCGGCGTCAACCAAGCCATGCTGTTTACGGTTGTCTTCGCGCTGGGCGCCTTCCTCGCCGGATTCGGCGGCGCGCTGCAGGTGGCGCGTGAGCCCGCCAATCTGGGGCTCGACCTCGTCGTAATCAGCGATGCCTTCGTGGTGGTGGTCGTCGGCGGCATGGGATCGATCACCGGCGCCTTCCTCGCTGCCGTCATCATCGCCGAGGTGAAGGCGCTGTGCATCGGGATCGGACTCGTTCATTTCGGCGCCGTTACCGTCAACTTCTCCAAGCTCACGCTGGTGGCAGAATTTTTGGTGATGGCGATCGTGCTGATCGTGCGCCCTTACGGGCTGCTCGGACGCCCGCAAGGCGCGGTGCGCAATCCCGCCGACATCGATGATCCGATCCGGCCTGCGACCTGGCCGCTCAAGGCGGCCGCGGCCGCGCTGCTCACCTGCCTCCTGCTGCTGCCGCTCACGGATAAGGCCTCGCCCTATGCGCTCGTACTCGGGATCGACGTGCTGATCGCGGTACTGTTCGCCACTTCGCTGCATTTCATCATGGGACCGGGCGGTATGCATTCGTTCGGCCACGCCGCCTATTTCGGGCTGGGCGCCTACGGCGCAGCGCTGATGGTGAAATTTCTCGCCGCCGCGACCCCGGTCGCGCTCATCGCGGCGCCGCTTGCGGCCCTCATGGGCGCGCTGCTGTTCGGCTGGTTCGCGGTCCGGCTCTCCGGCGTTTATCTCGCGATGCTCACGCTCGCGTTTGCGCAAATCGTGTGGTCGATCCTGTTTCAGTGGGAGGAGGTCACCGGCGGCTCGAATGGCATTCTCGGCATCTGGCCGCAGCCGCCATTCGACACCCGCGCCGCGTTTTATCTGTTGACGCTTGCGCTTGTCGTTGCGGGCGTTCTCCTGTTGCGGTGTTTCCTCTTCGCGCCGTTCGGCTACGCCATGCGGGCCGGGCGCGATTCGGCATTACGCGCGGAATCGATCGGGATCAACGTCAAGCGCGTGCACTGGATCGCCTTTGCCATCGCGGGCACGTTTGCCGGCATCGCCGGCGGCGCGTTCGCCTTCGCCAAAGGGACGATTTCACCCGACGTGGCCTGGGTCTCGCGCTCGATCGACGCCATGGTCATGGTGCTCTTGGGGGGCATCC